>NZ_JUHB01000001.1:3477500-3777500 GCF_000799565.1 Cellulophaga sp. Hel_I_12 | reverse complement strand
GTGAAAGATGCCCTAGGCCGTCAATGGCAACTAGGTACCATTCAGGTAGATTATAACCTCCCAGAACGTTTTGATCTTACCTATAAAGGTAGTGATAATGAACTACATAGACCCGTTATGATACATCGAGCCCCTTTTGGAAGTATGGAACGATTTATTGCGCTTTTATTAGAGCACACAGGTGGTAATTTTCCGCTTTGGCTCATCCCTGAACAAGCCATTATTTTGCCTGTTAGCGAGAAACATGAAAAATATGCAGAAAAAGTTTTAAAATCGCTAGAAAAACACGAAATTCGCGCCCAAGTTGACGCCAGAAATGAAACGGTCGGCAAGAAAATCCGAGAAGCAGAAATGAATAAAATACCATTTATGCTGATTGTCGGAGAAAGTGAAGAGGCACAAAACACCATTGCTGTTAGAAAACACGGAGGTGAAGATTTGGGTTCAATTAGCCTAGAAACCTTCGAAGAATTGGTTTCTACAGAAATAAATAGTACATTAAAACCGTTTTAATAGCTTCGATTGGAAAATTCGGCGCTAAAAACAAAATTGACCTCTAAAAACGAGGATAAAAAGTAAAAAATAAGTTTAATTAAAAAGATTTAGTCATAGCAATTAGAAAAAGATTTAGACCTCAACCGCGTAGGGAAGACAAAAACCCTCATAAAATTAACGAGCAAATACTTTCTCCGAAAGTCAGGTTGGTAGGTGATAATGTAGAAGTTGGTGTTTACCCGATTCGGGAAGCACTAAATAAAGCAGAAGAATTAGAGTTAGATTTGGTAGAAATATCTCCTAACGCTGAACCCCCTGTTTGTAAAATAACAGACTACAAAAAGTTTCTTTACGAACAAAAAAAGCGCGAAAAAGCCATTAAGGCTAAAGCGACTAAAGTTATCGTAAAAGAAATTAGATTTGGTCCACAAACAGATGATCATGATTATGATTTTAAAAAGAAACACGCCGAAAAGTTTTTAAAAGACGGCGCTAAGCTCAAAGCTTATGTTTTTTTCAAAGGAAGATCAATTGTATATAAAGATCAAGGAGAAATTCTATTACTTAAATTAGCTTCAGAATTAGAAGATTTAGGAAAAGTAGAACAGATGCCTCGATTAGAAGGAAAAAGGATGACGATGTTCATCGCTCCTAAAACGAACAAAAAATAAACAACACCACTCATAAGCTTTTATACTTATGACGTAAACAAAATAGACTGCTGGCTTTTGCTGGCAGTTTGAATGATAATAAGTGAGATAATTAAATAAACTAGGAACAAGATGCCTAAACAAAAAACAAAATCCAGCGCTAAGAAGCGATTTAAACTTACAGGTTCTGGTAAAATTAAAAGAAAGCACGCTTTTAAGAGCCACATTCTAACGAAGAAATCTAAAAAACGTAAGCTTGCGTTAACACATTCAGGTCTAGTACATGAAGCAGATGTTAACAGTATCAAAGAACAATTACGTTTAAAGTAATTATTCAATTTTACAGGTAAATTAATATTAACCATGGAGTTAGGCCTAAAAAGTGTCGATTATCGACCGCCTACTACAAAAACAATTTAAAAGTATGCCAAGATCAGTAAATTCAGTAGCTTCAAGAGCCAGAAGAAAAAAGGTGATGAAGCAAGCCAAAGGTTACTTTGGAAGACGTAAAAACGTTTGGACAGTAGCAAAAAATGCGGTTGAAAAAGCAATGTTATATGCTTATAGAGATCGTAGAAACAAGAAAAGAACCTTCCGTTCTTTATGGATCACTCGTATTAATGCAGGTGCTCGTTTACACGGAATGTCTTATTCTCAGTTTATGGGGAGAATTAAAGCGAACAACATTGAGCTAAACCGTAAAGTTTTAGCCGATTTAGCGATGAATCACCCAGAAGCTTTTAAAGCAGTCGTTCAAAAAATAAAGTAACAACAATATATCTCACTTATTAAAAAATCCGATTCTTACGAGTCGGATTTTTTTTGTTTTTCAATGAACAGCACTATCTGTTTCTATACTTACTTTTTAGAAATATTAAAGTAAATACTAATTTAGCTCTCTCCAAAAATTGTGAGTACCAATTTTCTCCCCGAGGCTTTATTTCTGTGTTCTCCTAAATAAACACCCTGCCAAATTCCTAAATTTAATTTTCCATTCGTAATGGGTATTTGTACTGAATTCCCCAATAAAGAGGCTTTTATGTGTGCAGGCATATCATCTGAGCCCTCATAATTATGTTGGTAGTAGGGTGCATTTTCAGGAATCATTGTATTGAAGTGACGCTCAAAATCAACCCGAACAGTAGGGTCTGCATTTTCGTTGATGGTTAAACTAGCCGAAGTATGTTTTATAAAAACGTGTAACATACCTATAGTAATGAAAGATAGATCTGAAGCAACAGCAGCTGTAATTTGTTCTGTAATTACATGAAAACCTCGGGGGTACGATTTTAATGTAATCTCTTTTTGGTAGAATTTCATAAGTGATTTGTAATTAGGTTACAAACTTATCCATTTAGTACCGTCTTTTTAAACCTTATCCAATAACTTTGCAAGGTTCAAAAAACAGTACTATGGATTTATCGAAAATAAAAATGGTGGTTACCGATATGGACGGTACCTTACTCAACTCTAATCATGAAGTGAGCGACCAATTTTTTACCCTATTTGAAGCCTTAAAGAAAAAGGAGGTTCTGTTCGTTGCGGCAAGTGGTCGTCAATATCACAGTATTGTAGGCAAATTACATCCGATACAACAAGACATCATTGTAATTGCAGAAAATGGAGGCTTTGCGATGCAAAATGGACAAGAAATTGTAGCAACCCCACTACCCCATCAAACAAAAAATGAAGTGGTTAGCATTTTAGATCGCATCAGTAATATTCATCCTGTACTTTGCGGAAAAAACAGTGCCTACATCTTAGGAAATTCTTCGTTATTTGAAAAAAAATTACAGGAATACTATTCTCATTACCAAGTATTAGATAGTTTGGGCGATTACGAGGGAGAGATTTTAAAGATCGCCATTTATCATTTTGAAAGTTCTGAAAAATATGTATATCCTCAGGTTTCGTTTTTAGAACAAGACCTACAGGTCAAAATTTCAGGTTCTAATTGGGTGGATATATCTAGCAAAAATGCCAATAAAGGCTATGCACTCAAAAAAGTAATGGAACAAAATAATATTAAGCCAGAAGAACTATTAGTTTTCGGAGATTATAATAACGACTTAGAAATGCTAGCTTTAGCCGATTATAGCTTTGCCATGGCAAATGCGCACCCCAATGTTATAAAAGCCGCAAATTACAGTACGAGCAGTAATGATGATTTTGGAGTAGAAAAGATCCTTGAAAACTTAGTCGAAAGTCTCATGTAGAATGTCTAATAAATAAATTGTTGATGATTAATGGAGCTATGTACTCAAAAATGTCCGAAATTAAAAGTATTTAGCAAGCTAACGACTTTTAGATTCTTTGCGGTAATCGGTAAGCAAAAAAACGAAATTGGAAATTATTCTACGTTTTCTGTTTTTTCTTTTTAGCGGCCGGAAACAAAACATTATTTAAGATCAAACGGTATCCAGGAGATGACGTATGCAAGGCTAGCTCTGTTTTAGGATCCCCGACTCTATGTTGGTAATCCTCAGGATCATGGCCTCCGTAGAAGGTAAAAAAACCTTTTCCTTTAATTCCGTGTATATACCGAGCCTCTCCATTTACTTTGTTCTCCCCAAGCACTAAAACAGTCGATTTAATTTCATTCCGTTCAAAGGATGTGGTTTGCCCCATAAAGCCTTTCACCAAAGAGGTATGGTTTTGACATAGCATGGTAGGAATTGGATCCCATTTTGCTGAAAAATCCATCAATGAAAAATAATCAGATTCTTTTATAATACTTCTTTTCTGAGTCATATCAATAGAAGAGAACTCATACTGCAACGGATTTCTTTCTAGTGTAAAATTAGTAAATGCAAAAGTTTTTGTAAAATCTAACCTTGACTGGTAATTCGCATCTGAAGGATCACCATCGAACATGGCTTCACAAATATCTACATTATCAGAAGCTGCTAAGGCGATATCAAAACTATCGGTAGCAGAACACATGGCGAACATAAAACCACCACCAATTACATAATTCCGGATTTTTAAAGCAACTGCCCTTTTCGATTCTGACACCTTGTTAAAACCCAATTTAGCCGCTAAGGCTTCAGCTTCTTTTTTACTCTCTAAATACCATGGTGCTGCTTTATAAGCCGCATAAAATTTACCATATTGGCCTGTAAAATCTTCATGATGCAGGTGCAACCAATCAAATAACACCAGCTTGTCATCTAAAACTTCTTCATCATAAATAGTTTCATAGGGAATTTCTGCATAGGTCAAGACCATAGTCACGGCATCATCCCAGGGTTGCAATCCTTTGGGCGTATATACTGCAATTTTAGGAGCTTTTTCTAAAATAACAGCTTCTTGGTTTTGAGAAGGACTAGCTATAGTCGCTAAAATGGCATTGGCTTCACTATCCGATAAAACTTCAAAAGACACGCCTCTAATTTGGCACTCTTTACGAATATCCTCGCCATCAGGTAAGAGAAAAGAGCCCCCACGGTAATTTAAAAGCCACTGCACTTTTTGTTGTTTCGCCAAAATCCAATAGGTGACCCCGTAGGCTTTCAAATGATTTTTTTGACTTTCGGCATCCATGGGAATTAGAATTGCTGAGGCTATCATTTTTAGCGAAAAAAGAAAAAAGAACAGAGAAAAGAGTATTTTTTTCATGGTATAATTTAGAAACATCCATTAAAGTTACTGGTCTTGGAGTAAACTCTAATAAAGCCTTAAGATATTGAAAAAAATAGTAACTACCCGCTCCTTTTAATTAAAAAGGCACATCATTATCATCTTCCTCATTCATAGCACTTCCAAAGGCTTGGTTGGGATTAGGAAGATTTTTGGTAATGAACGGGTTGTCTTCATCCGCATTCATTTTAGACTGAAATTCAAAAGGAGAATCAAAGTCATCTAGATTATCGAACTTTCCTTGATTACCAATAAATTTCAATCGAATATTTTCTAAGCCCCCATTTCTGTGTTTTGCAACGATAAACTCTCCTTGCCCTGCGGTTGGTGAGCGTTCCTCATCATCCCATTCATCAATTTTATAGTATTCTGGTCGGTAGATAAACGAAACAATATCGGCATCTTGCTCAATGGCTCCAGATTCTCTAAGATCCGACAATAGGGGTCTTTTAGTACCACCCCTAGTTTCTACAGCACGTGATAGTTGCGACAAGGCAATGACAGGGATATTTAGTTCTTTAGCTAAGGCTTTTAAATTTCTGGAAATAGTAGAAATTTCTTGTTCTCGATTACCACCACCTTTTTGACTACCTCCAGCCGTCATCAACTGCAAATAATCGATCATAATCATTTTAATACCATGTTGTGAAGCTAAACGTCTTGCTTTAGCTCTTAGATCAAAAATAGACAGCGATGGTGAATCGTCGATGAATAAGGGTGCTTTTTCAAGCGTTTTTACTTTCACATTTAACTGTTCCCATTCGTGTTTTTCTAACTTACCTGTACGTAATTTTTCAGAAGATAAGCCCGTTTCAGAAGAAATTAAACGTGTAATTAATTGCACTGAAGACATCTCTAAGGAGAAGAAAGCAACAGGAATATTGGAATTAACAGCCATATTACGAGCCATCGATAAGGTGAGCGCCGTTTTACCCATACCAGGACGAGCTGCAATGATAATTAAATCACTTGGCTGCCAACCAGAGGTAAGTTTATCTACTTTATCAAAACCTGAAGGTACACCGCTTAAACCCTCTTTATTCGCAATTTCTTCAATGCGCTTTTTAGCCTGTATGACTAAATTTTGTGCAGTTTCAGCGGAACGTTTTAAATTACCTTGGGTAACATCATATAGTTTTGATTCTGCCATGTCTAATAAATCAAAAACATCACTACCTTCATCGTAGGCGTCTTCGATTATTTCATTAGAAATTTTTATTAAACTACGCTGAATAAATTTTTGAAGTATAATACGAGCATGGAACTCGATATGTGCAGAAGACGCTACTTTTTGCGTTAATTTAATCAAGTAAAAATCGCCTCCTACAGCCTCTAATTTACCGTCTTTCTTTAGTTGCGAAGAAACGGTTAATAAATCAACAGGTTCAGAACTTTCAAACAATTTAAAAATTGCTTCAAAAATAAATTTATGGGCGTCTTTATAGAAAACATCAGGATGTAAGATATCGATTACTTCGTCGATACCTTTTTTATCGATCATCATCGCTCCAATCACAACCTCCTCTAAATCAATAGCTTGTGGCGGAATTTTCCCTCTTTCTAAGCTGATAATATTAGATTTGTCTATTCTATGTCCAACAATTGGGCTCGGTTTTTCCATGATTACGAAAGTATGTAATTAACCCCTACTGAACCTCAAAAAATAAATTTCGATGTTCACAGGTCTTCAACAATTACGATGTTAATAAGTTACGATTTTATGTTAACAACAAAAAAAATCTGAAGATTTAATTCTTCAGATTTTAAAATGCTATGATAAAACAGGTTTTAATCATTAAATACACCCATATTGGCGTATTTATCCATTCTAATTTTAATCAATTCTTTTGGTGATAACTTTTTAAGTTCCTCATAATTTGAAATTATTTTATTTTTTACAATTTCAAAAGTTTTATCTCTAGAGCTATGGGCACCGCCTGCTGGTTCTCGAACAATTTCGTCAATTAGCTTTAGCTTTTTCATGTCGGTTGCTGTGAGTTTTAAAGCGTCTGCAGCAATTTCTTTGTACTCCCAACTTCTCCATAATATAGAGGAACAAGATTCTGGTGAAATTACAGAATACCAAGTATTTTCTAACATTAATACCTTATCACCAACGCCAATACCTAAAGCTCCACCTGAAGCACCTTCTCCAATAATAACGACAATAATAGGCACTTTTAACCTCGTCATTTCTAAAATATTTCGAGCTATAGCTTCTCCTTGTCCGCGCTCTTCAGCTTCAATGCCTGGATAGGCACCTGGAGTATCAATTAAGCATACAACAGGAATATTAAATTTTTCAGCAGACTTCATTAAACGCAATGCCTTTCTGTACCCTTCAGGGTTTGCCATACCAAAATTTCGATACTGTCTGGTCTTGGTATTGTAGCCCTTTTGTTGCCCGATAAACATATAACTTTGATCGCCAATTTTACCTAGACCACCAATCATAGCTTTATCATCTTTAACATTTCTATCGCCATGAAGCTCTAAAAAAGTAGTACCGCATATGGCCTTAATATAATCTAGCGTATAAGGTCTGTTAGGATGTCTGGATAATTGTACGCGTTGCCATGCGGTAAGATTTTTATAAATCTCTTTACGCGTTTCTAATAATTTTTTTTCTATCTGCTTACAGGTTTCGGTAACATCAACGTCACTCTCTTCACCAATAATCATGCACTTATCTAATTGCTCTTCAAGCTCTTTAATCGGAAGTTCAAAATCTAAATATTCCATGAGTACTCCTGTTTAGTTTTTATAATTAGACAAATATAAAACTTTAAATAGGGATGCCTAACTCCTACTCCATTTTTTTAACCTTGCTCGGTTCTTTAGTAATCCGTTGGCTATCACCGTGCTTAGTATTAATAAAGCCCCTAAATAGAATAAAGGATTCATTTTTTCGCTTTCTCCTAGCAAAACAAAGGCTAAAATTATCCCGTAAATAGGTTCTAAATTGATGGTTAACATGACGGTATACGGCGTTAAAAACTTCATTACTTTTACAGAAGCTATAAAAGCATAGGCAGTGCAAACAGATGCTAGAATACCTAAAAATAACCAGTCGTTTACAGATACTTCAAAAAAGGAACTTGTAAAACGACTCTTATACCCTAGATATGCCGTTAGAAATAAAACACCTAAGCCTAGTTCATAAAATGAAATTATACTCGGCTTATTGGTTTGAACAAGTTTTCCATTGATTAAAGAAAAAATAGCAGACAATAAGGCGGATATTAATCCGTATATAATTCCTTGTGTGTACTGTGTTTCGACATTAAAAATAATGTAGAGCCCAAGCATGACCAGGATACCAAAAAATATTTCATAGCCAATTATTTTACGACCGTACCAGAAAGGCTCTAATAAAGCCGTAAAAAACGCGCCAGTGGACAGCGTCGCTAGAGCCACCGAAACAGTAGACACTTTTATAGCCGTAAAAAAAGTAACCCAATGCAAGGCGATTACAATGCCTGCAATTCCCATCCATGCCAATTGTTTCGGAGCTACCTTAAGCGGTATTCTTTTTAGAATAATAAACAATCCAATAAGTGCTACAGCAATACCCATCCGATACCAAACCAAGGGTAAAGCATCTAAACTTATGAGTTTTCCTAGCACGGCCGTAAAGCCCCAAATAAAAACAATGACGTGAAGGTGTAGGTAATTTTTAACTTTATCGGTCATGATATAAACAAGTCATATATAAATAATAGCTGTGGTAGCCTATCGCATGGCTCTTCGCAATAAATAAAGTGCGAGCCCGCCAAACAAAAGGTTAGGAACAATAACTGCTAAAAGTGGAGAAAAACCTGATTGTTCCGCTAAGGTCCCAAAAACGCGATCAAAAAATATGTAGATAAAGGCTACTAAAATCCCAAAGGCTAAGTTTACTCCCATACCACCTCTGCGTTTTTGTGCAGAGACAGCTACGGCAATTAAGGTTAAAATAAAAGCAGTAATAGGCAAGGACCATCTTTTATATTTCGCTAAAATATAGGTATTAATGTTTGATGCTCCTTTCCGCTTCTGATCGGCTATAAATTCATTTAATTCAAATAAATTCTTAGTTTCTGCGATATACGAAACAGGGGTTAAGTCATTTATTTTAAATGGAAAAATGGTGTCTAACCTTGTTTTTGTTTCAATAATTTCAGTTTCACCTATTAAACTGCGTTTTACATAAGAAGTAAGCCTATACAAAGAGTCTGTAGGCACCCATCTAATATTTGCCGCTGACAACTTATACTCTAAAACATTCTCTTCGTTAAAATGTTCTAGGGTAAAATTATAGCCTTGCTGACGCAGTGGATCAAAACGACTAACATAAATAAAATCATTCTCATTCAATTGATTGAAAATATTTTCTGTAACTCTGTCTTGTTTTCCTTTTTTTAAATATTTAAACTTAAACTCATTAAAGCCTTTGCTGGCATTCGGTACAATAAACATCCCCATTAAAAGCATAAATGTAGCGACTATGGTAGCGCCAATAATATAGGGCTTTAAAAAACGAGCATAAGAGATACCTGAACTGAGTATGGCTACAATCTCAGTATTACTTGCGAGTTTTGAGGTAAAAAAGATGACAGATAAGAATAGAAAAATAGGCAATAACATACTCCCGATATAAATAGAAAAATTCCCTAAATACACCAGTATTTCATTTAGTGGCGCTTCATTATCTTGCATTTTCCCTATCTGTTCGGCCAAATGAACCATGATTCCGATAGGAATAAACAATAATAACATTACTGAAAATGTTACCAAATAACGCTTTAATATGTATTTATCTAAAATGGTCACTATTACAGCCTTTTATCCATTTGTTTTACCATCTTATTTTTCCAATCATAAAAATCACCAGCTAAAATATGTTTTCTTGCTTCGCGAGTCAACCAAAGATAAAAACCTAAGTTGTGAATAGTGGCAATTTGTTTTCCTAAATATTCATTGGCTGCAAAAAGATGTCTTAAATAGGCCTTGGAATATTCGGTATCTACAAAAGTGATCCCCATTTCATCAATAGGAGAAAAATCATCTTCCCATTTCTTGTTTTTTATATTTATAGAGCCGTGAGCCGTGAATAACATACCGTTTCTTGCATTTCTGGTGGGCATAACACAATCGAACATATCAATCCCTAAGGCAATATTTTCTAAAATATTTATAGGTGTACCAACGCCCATTAAATATCTAGGTTTGTCTTCGGGTAAAACTTCACAAACCACCTCGGTCATGGCGTACATTTCTTCTGCTGGCTCTCCGACTGATAATCCACCGATAGCATTCCCTTCGGCACCAACACCTGCGATATACTCTGCAGACTGCCTTCTTAAATCTTTATAGGTAGACCCTTGAACTATTGGAAAAAAAGTTTGACTATAATCGTAAATAAGTGGCGTTTTTTCTAAATGTTTTAAACAACGCTCTAACCATCTATGCGTCATATGCATAGAGCGTTGTGCGTATTTGTAATCGCATGGGTATGGCGTACATTCGTCGAAAGCCATAATAATATCCGCTCCTATAACCCGCTGAATCTCCATGACATTTTCAGGTGTAAAAACGTGGTACGAACCGTCTATGTGCGATTTAAATTTTACGCCTTCCTCTTTTATTTTTCGGTTGCCTGAAAGCGAGTATACCTGATACCCACCACTATCAGTAAGGATATTTCTATCCCAACCCATAAATTTATGAATTCCTCCTGCTTTTTTTAGAATCTCAGTCTTAGGCCTTAAGTATAAATGATAGGTATTCGCTAAAATAATATCAGGGTTAATTTCTTCTTTCAGCTCACGTTGGTGCACCGCTTTTACAGAACCTACAGTACCAACAGGCATAAAAATAGGTGTTTCTATTTTTCCATGATCGGTTATAATTTCACCAGCTCTCGCTTTGCTATGAACGTCAGTATGCTTTAATGTAAATTTCAAAATTGTGTTTTAGTAAGCGCAAATATAATCAACTAAGAAAGAAAAATGGTGAACCTCTTTAAACTTTCTCCATATGCTAAAAATTTCTTCTTATTGCGCCACTTTTGACTTTTTAGAAGCACGAAAAATCAGCGCTATTTTAAGGCTTAAAAAAAGGAATACCATTGTTTCGCATTCATGTTTGCACGAGGGTTTTAAAACAGATTTACGATTTAATTAACAGCAATAAACAACGAGCTTAACAATAAAGCATAAGCACTAGCGTTGAATCTGATAAGAAACATGTAAGCCATTGGCATTAATTTTGTATACCAGTGTTTACATTAAAACTAATACATATGAAAAAAATGATTTTTACGGCTGTATTTGCTTTTTTAGGCTTTATGGCATTTGCACAAAATGAATCTGGATTTGGAATTAAAGGAGGTTTAAACTACAGCGCCAATGGTGACTACTTTGATTCAGCAGGCCAGGCAATTCAAAACCCCGACAGCAATGTAGGCTATCACTTGGGTATCTTCGGAAAATTAGGGAATACTATTTATTTTAGACCAGAATTAGTATACACCAAGACCAAATCAGACTATGAGAATAATAGTCTCGATATGAGTAAAATCGATGCCCCTTTACTTGTAGGCTTTAAAGTGATTGGCCCCTTAACTGTTTTTGCTGGTCCTTCTTTGCAATACATTTTAGATACTGACTTTGACGGAGTTACTTTAGGTGATGTAGAAAATGATTTTACTGTGGGTCTTAACATAGGTGCTGGGCTCAACCTAGGCAAAATAGGGATTGATTTACGTTATGAAAGAGGCTTTTCTGAAAATGAGGTTTCAATAATTGACGCCAATGGAGGCAATGCAGTTGTTGGACGTATCGACACAAGACCAGATCAACTTATTTTAAGTTTATCCATAAAACTTTAAAAGCAAATTAAAAAGAAAAAACCTGAAAGTTTTAAGCTTTCAGGTTTTTTTTATTTTGTATCCTTATCTAGATAATCAGGAACTCCGTCTCCGTCTGCATCTGGAAATTCTATGGTACCATCTTCATTAATGATAATTTCATCTCTTGTAAGTTTGCCATCCCCATCATCATCTGAATCTACATAATTAGGCAAAAATCGTTGAGTGGAATTTTCAGTATCTATATCGGTATTGTCATCACTTAAGTTACCGTTCCCGTTTAGATCTTCCATGTACGAAGGAATACCGTCTCTGTCGTGATCAATTTCACTTACAGCAACCAAGTTTAACTTAAATACTAATGGAGAATATGCTGGTATTCCACTATTTCCCGAGTTACTATAATAGGCTAAAGCAGAAGGCATAAAAATAGCTCCTATACCAAAATCATTAACGGTAATAGTTCCATCCCCATTTTCAATAAAATCACCACCAGCTTTTAAACTTGTAATCCCTTGTGAAAAACCGGGAATATTTGTTGTTAAATCGAACCATACTGGTGCTGAAGAAGAATCAAAAATTGAGCCATCTAATAACGAACCTTCGTACTGAACATAAGTCGAATCGGCAAAAGTAGGTGAAGCACCAACGCCTTGTCTTGCAATAATATAATATATCTTGTGTGCTATAGACTCCTCCTTAACAGTACCAAAATTAGAAGAATTAACCTCTACAGAATTAAAACCAAAGCTTGGGGAATTTTTTAAAGAAATTTTATCACTATTTGCCCCTGCAATGGTATCTATAACGATTTTATAGTCAAAGCCTGGTTGCGGATTTGCAAACTCTTCATAATTGTAAAAATGGGTTTCAAAATAAGCTTGTAATTTAGCCTCATCCTGAACAAATATTTCACTTAAATTTTGAGGTGGTACAAATACCACACCATCATCATCTTTTTTACAAGAAACGATAGTTAAAAAAACTAGTACCAATAATAAATATAAACTTCTGATTTTCATCAATTTTATTTTAAGTGCCGCAAGATACAATTTTCCACTATTTTTGTGGAATAGTTTAAGAAAGAATTACAATAGTTTATGCGAATAGATAAATATCTTTGGTGTGTGCGTTATTTTAAAACACGTAATATTGGTACTGAAGCTTGTAAAAAGGGCCATGTAAAATTAAATGGCTCGGCAGCCAAGCCTTCTAAGGAAGTTATGCCTCAAGACAAAATTATAGTACGAAAAAACCAGATTAATTATCAACTTACTGTTTTAGACATACCACCCAACAGAGTTGGTGCTAAATTAGTAGCTTTATACCGATTAGATACCACGCCAGCTTCGGAGTTTGAAAGCAATGAACTTTTACAATATTCCAAAGATTATTATAGAAAAAAGGGCGCAGGTAGACCCACTAAAAAAGATAGGCGCGATATTGAAGATTATATTGATGATAGTGCTGTACCCAAAAATAGTGAGGAGTAAGCAAGCCTTTAGGAATCGTTTAATTTAGAAATACCATTTAGATGCAACATATTATACTTACACACCAGGAAATTCAGCATAAAATAAAACGAATTGCATATCAGATCTATGAAGCAAATGTGGATGAAGAAGAAATTATAATTGCAGGTATTGAGGGTGGTGGGCTTAATTTTGCCACTAGAATAGAGCAGGTCCTGAAAGAAATTACCTCAGCAAAAATTACTATTTGTAAGCTTAGTATGGATAAGACGAATCCTTTAAGTACCGGGGTAAAAACATCACTTCCAGAGGCGGCTTATGCCAACAAATCAATTGTATTAGTAGACGATGTTTTAAACTCTGGAACGACCTTGATTTATGGTGTTCATCATTTTTTACGCGTGCCTTTAAAACAATTAAAAACGGCGGTATTAGTGAATAGAAATCATAAAAAATACCCTGTCAAAGCAGATTACAAGGGTATATCACTCTCTACTTCGTTGCATGAAAAAGTAAAGGTTGAATTTAAGGCTAAAAATGACGTGGTTTACCTACTCTAATCGCCTGATAATTTCTTCCACTAGGGCCTCAGGATGTAATCCGTCACATGGAATAATGTGATTGGCCTTTAGATAATAATTATTTCGTTCAAATAAGTGCTTTCCAATAAATTCTGGCAGCGCATCGTTCGCAATGTTTTTTAGTATAGGACGGTTTTCTTTTTCAGATAGCAAGCGCTGAACCAAACTCGGAATTGATAATTTTAAATAAAAATCGTGCGTAGTACCCTCCTGAATAATTCTTAAATTATCGCCATAACAAGGAGTTCCACCACCCGTCGCTAAAATAAATGATGTTTTTTTAAGCATTAGCTCCTGAAGATATTCACGTTCCTTTTTTCTAAAAAATAGCTCACCTTTCACTTCAAAAAGTTCTGAAATTGGCATTTTTAATTTAGAAACAAGGTAGTCATCCAAGTCTATAAAATTGATTTTCAATTTCTTAGAAAGTAATCTTCCTATGGTACTTTTACCGCTTCCCATATACCCCACAAGTACAATTTTCATGTCTTTATTTTATGTAAAATTGAAATATTTTATGCTCAAATCAAAAAAAAATAAAATTATATGAAAATAGGCTTGTATAATTAATTATTGATAGTATATTTGCACCCGCAAACAGGGAACAATCTGTTAGACTATTGCTGAAATTATGACCTGGTAGCTCAGTTGGTAGAGCATCTCCCTTTTAAGGAGAGGGTCCCGGGTTCGAGCCCCGGCCCGGTCACTGAATGAAAATTCAAATCACATCAAAACCTTGCAAATCTTATGATTTTCAAGGTTTTATGATTTTAGGCCAATCATAGAATTTGATGTTATTTGAATTTATTGGTTCACAAATCGTCAACATTTTGCAATAAAAAATTTATGTTGACGATTTGTGAACCAGTTTGAACTTTTTAATACCAATAGTTGATTTGACTTTCGTCTCACTAATGTTTAACATTTAAGACGACAACTATGAAAACAAATTCCACTTTTTCAACCCTTTTTTGGGTGTACAGCAAACGTGCTAAAAACAATCAGGCCACAATTTATGCTAGAATTACAATTAATTCTAAAAGAGTTAATATTAGTTTAAAAAAGAAAGCCGACATAACCCTTTGGGACTCTTCAAGACAAAGAGTAAAAGGAAATTCTAAAACTGCACGAATCACAAATCTTTATTTAGATGAGGTTCAATCTCTTCTTTTTAGCCATTACAAAGATTTAAAGCTAGAACATAAAACAATTTCCCCGCAAATTCTAAAGTCTCGATTTCTTGGGGAAGAAAAAATTCAGTATTCCTTATTAGACATTATAACTTTTTTCAATGATAAAATGTCTAATAAACTTAGCCCAAAAACTTTGTGTCATTATAATACAAGCCAAAATTACATACTTAGCTTTTTGAAGAAGGAATACAAGGAGGATGACCGTTTTCTCAGGGATTTAGATTACAAATTTGTCATTGGATTTGAAAATTACCTAAGAGGTTATCGTCCTAAACATTATCTAGGTAAAATTGGAAACAATGCTGTAATGAAACATATTCAGCGGCTTAGAAGAATGATAAATCTAGCGCTTGATATGGAATGGATTGATAAGGATCCATTCGTTAAATTCAAAGCTAAACTTGAAAAGCGAGAAAGAGATTTTCTTACTAAAAAAGAATTAGAGCAAATAGAATCATTGGCAACACAAATAACAAGACTCGACATTGTCCGAGATTTATTTATTTTCAGTTGCTATACAGGAATCGCCTATGTCGACATAATGACGCTTACTTCAAAAAATATCATTGAGGGAATTGATTCTGAAAATTGGATCATGGCGAATAGAACTAAAACAGGTACTCCATTTAAAATTCCTTTATTAACTAAGGCAAAAGTTATTATTAGTAAATATTCCTCTAAAACCGATGAAAATTCTAGCTTATTACCCAAGCTATCCAATCAGAAATTAAACAGTTATTTGAAAGAAATTGCAGATTTATGTGGGATCGAAAAAAACCTTACTTTCCATATGGCAAGACATACATTTGCTACTACAGTAACTCTAAGCAACGGTGTACCCCTAGAAACTGTTTCTAAACTTCTTGGTCATACCAAACTTGCAACAACACAAATATATGCAAGAGTTGTTGAGCAAAAAGTAAGTGATGACATGAATCTTTTGAGAGCTAAAATTGAAGTTCAAAAATCAACATTAACCATTGTTAAATAAGGTTCCAATTAATTCCTTTAAATTATTTAAAATTAATTTTTTTATCAACCTATGCGGATGGAAAGGATAAAAAGATACAGTTCAAGCCAGGCAATATAAAAAGAGAGTTTCCACAAGAATCGAAGCAGTTTTCTCAAGCTGATTTGGAGGCTAATTTTGAGCGGGTTTACGAGGAGACGAGATTTATTTTTGAATAATTAAATACTTTAGATTATAAAGAATGTTTCTGTTATATCATATAAATATTAGAATCCAATTCATCATTAAGAGAATTCCTATCTGAAAACCAAATGTGTTTTTCTTTGATTTCGCTTAACGTATTCTCATTTGGCGGTCGAAATTCGAAATACATTTGGTATTCCCATTTTAATGGCCATTTCGTCGTCTTGATTGAAAATATTATACATAATCGAAATTTATTAATGTTGCGTATTATCAACAAAAATAGTATATTTGTGGTAAATATACAACAAAATGAATCCTAAGAAAGCAATCTTGCTGCCGAAATATCAGAAGGTTTTTGAGCAGTTGGGTGAGAATATAAAGCTAGCGCGAAAGCGAAGAAAGCTAACGACCGAGCAGGTTTCTGAACGGGCTGGTATTAACCGGACAACACTTTACAGAATAGAAAAGGGTGACCCAGCGGTTGCTATAGGTTCTTTTTTTAATGTATTACGGGTATTAAATTTAGAAGATGATTTTAAAAAGCTTGCTGTGGATGACGAATTCGGTAGAAAATTGCAAGATCTTGATTTATTATAAGAAAAATGGCTGGAGGAAAATTTGAAATATACGTTTTTGCCGATTGGATTGGTTTGGAAGAACCATCACCCATAGGAACACTTTCTGCACATTTTGCCAAGGGCAAAAAGGCATTCAGTTTTGAGTATGATAAAAATTGGTTAAAAACCGATGCGCAACGATTACTAGATCCAGATATTGATTTTTATTCAGGCCCACAATACCCTGCTAATAAAGAAAATTTCGGCATCTTTTTAGATAGTATGCCAGACACTTGGGGTAAAACGTTAATGAAACGTAGAGCTGCACAAGATGCTAGAGATAGGAATGAAAAAGCGGAAACGTTGTATGAAATAGATTATCTGCTCGGAGTTTTTGATGAGAGTAGAATGGGAGCTTTACGATTTAAAACTGATTTAGAAGGCCCTTTTTTAGATAATGATACAAATAGTCCAACACCACCTTGGTCATCAATTGGTGAGCTTCAAGAAGCAGTAAATCATTTAGAAAATGATGAACAAAGTGATACCGTCAGAAAATGGATAGCAGTTTTAATTGCACCTGGTTCTTCTCTAGGAGGTGCAAGACCTAAGGCTAATATACTTGATGCCCAAAAGAACTTGTGGATAGCCAAATTTCCTTCTAAGACGGATGTAGTAGATAAAGCAGCTTGGGAGTTTCTAGCCTATAAATTGGCGATTGCCTCCGGAATTGAAATGGCAGAATCTAAAATAGAAAAGATAAGCGGTCAATACCATACATTCCTGACCAAACGATTTGATAGGGATAATGGAAAAAGAATCCACTTTGCCTCAGCAATGACAATGACTGCAAATACAGAAGATATTATCAGAGACACAATACCTAGTTATTTAGAAATTGTTGAGTTTATTGAAAACTATGGAGTTGATGTGGAAACTAATTTACACAAATTATGGAGAAGAATTGTGTTTAATATTGCTATATCAAATACGGATGATCACCTAAGAAATCACGGATTTATCCTAACAGAAAAGGGTTGGATTTTATCGCCAGCTTATGACTTAAACCCTTCAATAGAAAAAGATGGTCTATCTTTAAATATAGATATGGATGATAATGCCTTAAGCTTTGACTTGGCAAAAAGTGTAGGAATGTATTTTCGCTTAAGCGAAAGTGAAATGGAAATTATACTTTCAGAAGTATTGGTGGTGGTTAAAAACTGGAAACATTTTGCAGAAGAAATAGGATTAAAAAGAAGTGAAGTGGAATTTATGGAGGGGTCTTTTCGGTGGGAATGACTAAACGCGGATCCAAGGATGAATTATAATTCAATAAAAATAGTACGATGAACTCTAAAGGTGATTTTTCTTCTAAAGAATTTTTAAAAAAAATAAAGGCTGGTAGTATTGAAAAGTTTCAATTCTGGAGAGATATTCAGAAATTTTACAAGTATAATAAAGTAGAGGATGTTGAACTTTTCGTAAGTTGTTTTGCCAGTATCAACATTTTTTTTAAATCTGATTTATCAAGCGGTCAATTTTACACTTGGCTTGAGAAATATTCTGAGACCAACCCTAGAATAGCTAAACAGATAAAAGAAGAAATTGAGAAGAACCCCTCAAGAGATACTTATGAGTTTTGGGCAAGTATTGTTTATGGATTGGATAAGGTCGGTGAAGACTTTGAAGACGAAATAATCAATAATATCAAATCCAAAATCGGTTTTAAACTGTCTGCTGGATTTCGAGCGGCAACAATAATAAATTTTGAAGAAAAACACTCTTTTTACGATAGAATTGACAGTCTAATAGACATAAATAAATTTAAAGAAATTCTTGAAAATATTGATTGGGCATACTTGATGAATTTTTATACTCGTCATCTAGAGGATTTCCCAAAATTTAGTAATAGAATACAAGAACTCTATAAAATTGAATCATCATATATCTATTCTCCACTTGTTAGATCTTTGAACTCTTTTATTGAGTTAGAGAAAAATGAGGAGCTATTTTATCTGTCAATTAAGCATCTTGCAACAGTTCCACTTCAGTATTCTGGTATTTACAATTCTTTAAACTTTTCGTTCGATAAATTCTTCGACTCCAATCCAGAGATTATCAAAATATTTCTTGAAAATTGGATTGATTTTCATTTACCAAGTGCAAACGGTATGCAAGTTTTAGAGCATCTTTTGAACAACTTCAACGATAAAAATTCAAAGTATTTTCATAAGTTAATCTCAACTTGGCTATTAAAATCACATAATTATGGCCTTGCAGTTCAATCCGTGATTAGTGAAATTAGAAGCACAAGGGATTCCTTGCAATTAGATGGCGATTGGATAAAAGAATTGAATGAGGAAGATACAATTCTATTGGCTTTGCGAGTAATAGGTTTTGCTTGGGATAAAGATGTTGCCTACAGAATGCTCTTTCAAATATTGGCAGCGAATCTTGAATCGCAGGAGATAATAAATCATACTGCGAGTTTAATTTATTCTGAATTGCTCTTAAATTACCCGTCATTGATAGAAAAACTAAGAAAGGAAAATGTTTCAGATAAAAAACAAAAAGCCATAATTAAACAAATCACGGATAAAGCGGACGATTTTTTTAACCGACTAAGTAATCTTCCAATTCACGATGAATTTAAGCCATCCGAAAAGAGATTGTCTTATTATAATAAAGTCCAATTTAGTGGTTTAGGAAATGAAGCAATGGAGAATAAGAAACCATCATTTTTAGATTTTGCAGATAAAACACAATTAAGAGTGGGCAAAGGTTTCTTTTCGAAAACGGATCGGGGTTTCACAAACGTAATGGAGCCAAAACGTATTTCTCATTCAATGGAAATGCCAAGATTAGAATTTATAGACCCAATTGGGCAACAAGCAAAAAGATTACATTTTAGATATATTTCAAAAGATGAATTTCATAATTCGTGAGTACATATCAATTCTTAAGGAGGACGGAGAGTTGGATTTGTTATTGGTAGACCTGCTCTTTGAGCAAGGCTATGCAATAAAGTATAAACCTGAAAAAGGACGACAGTATGGTGTAGATATATATGCCGAACAGAAACAAAAAGGTAAAGTTTCAGAGATAAAAATTGTTACGGTTAAAAGAGGTAATATAAATCGCAATGATTGGGATGGGAATTCAAATGCCATCAAACAATCTATAGAGGATATTATTGATACTTATATACCAAAGCATCTAACTAATAAAGAACAACAACTTCCTATAACTATTACTCTTGCCACAAACGGCACCATTTCTCAAAATTTAAATTTAGTTTGGACTGCTTTCAAACAAAAACATAGTAAGAATAATGTGGTAGTCAATTTTTTAGGGATTGATGATATAACAAATCAGATAAAGGAAGATTTTCTATTTGATACATTACTTGATAAAAAGAATCAGGCCTTATTTCGAAAGACTTTGGCATTTATGGACTTAACTGATTATCAATATTATCATTATGTTCAACTGTTAGATGCTCTTTTGGATAAAACTATTCTGCGAAAACGAGAACTTCAAAAAACAATACGCTTAATAAAGTTACTATTGGATTTAATGTTTAAGTGGAGCGATGAAGTTGGCAACTTAAAATCCGCAGTAACCCTTAGCCATATAACTTTGCTGAAAACATACAATTTTTTAACAAAGAGCAACAAACTAGAGCTTAAGTACATTCAAGTGGAATATTTCAAATTGTATGACTTAAGTCGTTTAATCGCTGTAGATTATTACAATAAAGTAAATGACCATTATTTTGTAGAGCAGAGCGTACAGCGCTATTCAAAAAACCATTTGGAGTATGGCTTAAGAACTTGGGAAGAATTGGGACTTATTTCTATTCTTGGTCATTTTGAGCTGCAACAATATTGGGTATATCTTCAAAATAAAAATAAAGCTGGGCAAGAAATATTCCTGCGTTCACTTACAGATGTGAGCAAATCCTTGACATCTTTTGTTTCAAAAAATTCATCTTTAAATTATCCTTTATATGACGACCATTTGATAGAATTTAACTTGGCAATGCAGTTCCTACGGATGTACCAAAAAGATGATTTTTGTTTACAATGGATTGAAAAAATCTTGATTTCACTCCATAATCAATATCAAATAAAACAATTATTTCCGCTCTTTAGACCAAACTATGAAAAGTTAGTTGACATCTATTTTGGCAAATCAAAACAAAAGCTAGAATCTTCAATGTTGTTAGCGAGCCTACTTGATTGGTGTATTATTTTAAATTCAGAGAAAACATATAACAAGGTTATAGAGCTCACCAAGCTTTTTGAAGACAAGATAAGTATTCAGACTTGGTATCCAACTGAAGATACTGTAGATATCTGTTTAGCTGAGGAGTATTGTTCTAAGTCTGGTAATGTTTTTTCATTTAAAAATATCCCATCGTTCAAGGAGTATAAAAACAATATGATTGAACTACGAGAAAAATTTGTGAAAGCTAAAGCATTCAAGCCGTACAACTTAGGCATGGAGGTTTTGCATCACATTGCATCATTTCATCATAAACAACTTCCATTAACATTCTTGTATCACCGATTCGTAAAATAGCGGTACATAGAGCTCAAAAAGGCGCTCGTTCCCTCCTATCTTATTCAGTAACTTTCCATTTACCATCTTGCATCACGAGCTTAAACGTTTCTGGTTCGTCTGAATATAAGGTGGTGATTTTACCCAGGCTGTTTTACCATCAGAGTTTTCTGGTAGGACACTAAAGTCAGCATCTCTATCTTTGCCATAAAGATCTTGTACTGTCATAAAATTGGCATATATACTTTTTTAAAGTTGCTTTATCGTCTGGGTAAAAGCTTTCCATTACAACTTTAACTGTATCGGTTTGTAATGTTTTTTGATTGTTTGCACAGGCGAATAGCAACAATGCAAATAGAGATGTAATAACTGCTTTCATACCATAGCTAATTTGGGTTATTAATGTATGCATGCGATATTTTTAATTCAACATTGCGTTCGCCAACTTCCTCATTCAATTCTAAAAGTACCCTGTGGTCACTGGACAATGAAAATTTAGGCAACACGTAAACGAATTTTGTCATCTCACCCTCAGCAATTTTTGATGGTAGATGGTGTTTGTAAATTGGTTCTTGATACAAACTCTGTAAAGATTTCTTTTC
Source organism: Cellulophaga sp. Hel_I_12 (assembly GCF_000799565.1). Taxonomy (NCBI): domain Bacteria; kingdom Pseudomonadati; phylum Bacteroidota; class Flavobacteriia; order Flavobacteriales; family Flavobacteriaceae; genus Cellulophaga; species Cellulophaga sp. Hel_I_12. The sequence continues at coordinate 3,755,742 of NZ_JUHB01000001.1, read as the reverse complement.
CCCTTTTTGTCGAGTCTCGATTGAAAGGTTCAAGAAATTCAAATCGTAATCCATCGTAGAATTATTCTCAATCTGAATAACGAAATAGAGCTCTTCTTTATCAAAAACAATATTTTCAATACTTAAAATGATACCATCATTTCGCTTCTTGATTCGGCCTATACGCTGGTTTCTGTTAAGAAGATACGAGCAGAATTTTTGATAATAATATGATCTGTTATCTATACTTTTTTCAGAAGTTTCAGCCTGAGTAGAATCGGTTACGATTGGTTTTTCATTCCCAATACTATTTGATAACGGGATAAAATAATTGAGCGTTGAAAGTTGTGCTTTATATCGTACGATATATGAAAAAACCGATCCATTTCTATTCACCACCAAAAGATTACTTTCTTTTCCTGGCTTCGCTTGAAGCAGCCCGAAATATTGTTCTTTTTCACGGTTATAGGTAAAGACAAAATTATCTGAACCGGTGATACCTTGTCGTATGGGTTCTGGAAAAAATATAGCTACGTTTTTGTAGTCGTTAGCATAAATGGTATCGAGTGGCTGTTGTGCCATCATATGGTTTATACAAAAAACCATTATGGTTATAATACAAGTTTTCATAATAGAGTGTTTTAATTATTGCCGATTATCGGCTTTTAGAATTAATTTGTAATTGTTCAATACCGTTACTTTTACGTTTCGATTGTTACGTCTAAGCACCTTTGTAATTCCGCCTACTTGTGGAACGGTAGGAATATTGATGTCGCTAACAATATCGTCTATAACTTCGGTGGTAGCTTCTGCTCGAAAATTGTTTTGTACATAGATGCCCTCACTACCATCCAGTAAATCGAACGCTTTAAGTTTGGTGGGATGATGCTTGATATTTTCAATTTCAATCAAGGCACGATTAGGTTTAAAACTGATAAACCCAAATACTAGTGCGTTCTTGGGCATTTGCTTACCATTTATCATTGCATCTTTAGTCAGTCGCATTCTCAATCGGGTATTTGCCCTTACAACTTGGTCACCATCCACAACCACGTGAATGGTTGCATCTGTATTTCCAATTCTTGAAATATCAATTGCCTTTGGCGAGGATGCAAAAAACAGTTGATGTTCCAAAGCCAATTCCTTAGCTTGAATTTGTTGTTCTTTTTTAACTTCAGCGGAATCAATTAGTATAATCTGTTTTTTAGCGACTTTTCTCTGCCCGAAGTTCTGATATTGTTTTTCCGAATATTGAATCCTTCCGGCATCATAGATGCTATCCACTATACGTTTCTTTTCTCGTTCGGGTAAATCAGGGTCATAAAAACCCAAGGAATCAATCAATTTTTCGTCATAAATGCTCGGTGCGTTATTCTCACGCACTTCTTTCAAATCATTTATGGCATCCAGTTTAGAATCATATTCCTTTTGATTTTTTTCTAAATCGGGTATTAGAGTCTGTTCAAGGTTTTCATTTTCACTTTCATCATCGCCTATTACCATCAAGGAATATGAAATCAGGAATATGAAAATCACAGCCAATACTGCTGCAAATACTATTTTGTTCTTTTCTATTTTCATCTGATGCTTTTTAATTGTTTTTCAATGGTCATATGTAATTCGCCAATCAACATTTGGATTAGTATCAAAAACAGTTATGGCTCATTTCATAACCGTGGTTTTTTTAATTGCCGATTATGGGCTTTCATTATTTAGTTTTTTTAATGTGTTCTCGAAGTAATCGGTAATCAATAATCCGTGCGTATTGTTTGGGAAGTTTCGGTCAACCATCATTAGGTTTCCGGTTGAAACTAGTTCATAGGTATCGATAATAGAGCCTCTATTAATTTCAAAAATGGTTGTTGTAATGAAACTATAAGAGCCACTATTTTCAGTTATCCTTGAGTCAATACTCAGTACTTTTTGAACTAAGGAATACTGCAATAAGCGATTATAGACACCATCCGCTTTTTTCTGGCGATAGAGGTTGTCTACAGAACTATTGGCCAGCCAAAGTGCTTTTTCCAAATTACGTTCATAATTACTGGCATCGATGTTATAGAAGTAGTTGTGGAACAGATCTAAATGCGCTAGCGCTTCAACCTTAAAATTCTCTTTTTGAGCAACAAGTTTCAGCGGAATAATACTGCCATCTGTATTGATTGCAAAAGCACTATTGAGAGCCTTTTGATTTGTGTTGAATGCCATCCAGACTGAAAAGGTGCTAGACAGCAATGCACAGACAACGACTGCCAAAACGATAAATCGATTCAATTTTAAGACGTTATAGATATTTTTATAGGGTGTTTTCATAGTTGCATTTTTAATCTGCCTTAGGCAGTAAATAATCTGAGTGTGAAAGATGTGGCACGTCTATATAGCTTGAATTTTAGGAAGACAATAAAACCTACCGAACCTAATTGTACAACAGGTGCAAAAAAGCCTTGACCTGCATCTGTACCAAACAAGTTGGTCCAAAAATTTGTGTTTATTTCTGTATATAGTGCGTTTACAAATACATTGACCAAAAAGAATGCAGGTACAAGCATATAAACAGCTGCGTACAATTTGAAAAACGTGTAGGCGAGTGAACGGAATTTTTCAAAAACTGCCAGACTTATAACCAATGGAAAAAAGGCTTGCATGATACCCAATAAAAAATAGCGTTCTGCAAGAAATAGCGGGTAGATAAACAAATCCAAAATCCAAAGAAAGAGACTAATAATGAAGGCAAATATTTTAAAACCGTAAAGAGGTGTAACCAAGGCTTCGTACAAAAGTGTCATCGCATTTTTGGCGGCATCAATAAGATTGATGTCTTCTTCAATGGGAATGTCCTGCATCTGCAATGGCAACAATGCCGGTGCTGTACCACGATATTGTGCTTCTATGGAAACAAGTATGCTATCAAAGAAGCCCAGTACTTGTGTCGAAAAAATGACGAGTAGAACCACTGCAAAATTCTTGGCTAGTTCTCCAGGGCTCAATCCCCAAGTGTAGCCGTACTTGTCTGCAATGCCTTCATTATATTTTTTAAGAATATTGACGAGGAAGAACAAAACCGCAAGTGTCTTCATTCCGGCAATGGTATATTGCGAAAAACTGCTATTTTGGATGGTCTGAAAAATGGTATCCACATATTCCAAACCGATTCCTAAAAAGATAGTTGTTGTCATTTTTTAGTATTCTGTTTCGCGATTATTGATTTTATCCTGCATTTTTCTAAAGGAAATGATGTCCTTGTAACGCTTGGTCTTAGTTTTGACGTTGGATACCATTTCTTTTGATTCCAGCTCCTTTTCTTTAAGAATTTCGGCACGTTCGCCATCGGTCATTTTTAGGTAATCACTAGATAGAATTTCATCTATAAAATCCATTGTGTCCAAGGAATTCTGGACTATAGCAGTGAAGGATTCCGAAACTCTTGAAACTTCATCTGGTTTGATATATGGACTATCTAGGATATCTCTTAAATCATTTTGCATCATTTGGATAAGGCGTTGATTGTTGCGTCCTATTTCACGGACAGCTTTTAATTGCCTAACCACATTATTAACTTTTTCAATGTTCTCTTTTTGTGTTTTTAAGAACTGGACAGTCTTTATGATGTTTGCAGTTTGTTTTCCGGATTCTATCAGTTGTTTCACTAAGCTGATAAAATTGGTATTGTCATACGTAGGCAATCCCTGGGCGGTAGCACCTCCAGGCAATAAAAGGGCAACTGTAAAAAATAGCCCGAATAAAATTGTTTTGATTTTTGTGCTCATACTATTATGTTTTAGAGGTGAATTCTTTAATTGCCAATTCCATATCATTGGTCTTTTCATAAATGGCCATTATGGCCTCGTTTTCTTGTCCGTCCGTTAGATAAGCCGCATACACTTCCTTGGGAACTTCAAGCCTGAAAATGTTGCTTTCCTTTCCAATCTTAATAAACATTTCAGTGTACTTCCGTGGTCCCGAAAGATTGTTTTTGATAGATTTCAATTGATTCAAATCGTGGCTGGATAGATTGAGTCTTTTGACCAATTCATCATATCCCTTTTCGTTGTTCAGGCTATATATGACCTGAGTGTTTTCCAATATGCTCGCTGATGTTGAATTATTCGGAAGCTGATTGATGGATTGCAGAATAATCCCAATTGCTCCGTTCTGTTTACGTATGGCTTGATAATAGAATTCTACGCTTTCCAATACATTTTCAAACTTCAATTGCTTAGCAAACTCATCGAAAAGGATAATGCCTTTTTCAGCACGGTTCTTCCATATAGTTCGTTGGATGGCGGATTTTATCAGCTTTAGCATTACGGACAGAATTTCCTTGTTATCCTTAACTTCATCCAACTCAAAAACAATCAAACGTTTGTCCTCGATTTTATAAGTCTGGTCTTCGCTGACTTCAAACAGAAAACTATATAGACCATCGCCGACGTATTCTGACATTACGTGCAAAAAACTCGTGACATTGAAATAGTCGGGATGGATTTTTAGGTCATCAAGAAGTTTTTCTTGATGTCTTTCTATAAAGTCGTAGAAGCCTTCCAAAGAATGATTGTTGGAAGTGCTATCGTAATAGTTTCGAAGTATTTTCTTGACGGAGACCGATTGTGCCTTGGTCACTTTTAAGTCCGAAGCAAACAGTTCAACGAGAAATACAGATAAATCTTCAAGACGTTCGGGTGTAAGATCATTTACATTGCTGATGTAAAATGGATTAATACCTAAGTTCTTTCCGCTTTCATATCGCAGTACGGTGTATTGTTCAGGATATAGCTTCGCAAATTTAGTATACGAGCCACCTAAATCGATAATGACCAAACGAACGCCACTTTCAAAATATTGACGCAGAATATTATTGGCCAAAAATGATTTCCCTTCGCCTGTTGGCGCGAAAATGGCAAAATTTCGTGCTTTTATACGTTTCTTCCGTTCGTCCCAAACATCTTTTAAAACTGGAATATTATGTTCACGGTCATTAAAGATGATGCCCGTAGCATCTGATTTGTAATTGGTGTTATTGATAAACAAGCAAAGTGCGTGTTTTAAATCGGTAACATATAAATCGTTATTTGAAAAGTTGGAAGAGAAGCAGCAGTAACTATTTAGAATGTAATTCTTGCGTTCTTCGCCTCTCGGGTAATAGGGTATAGCATCTAGCTCTTTAAATACAGTCTTAATTTTAGAAGTAATCTTTTCTAACTCTCGGGCTTCCCGAGACCAATAGACAATATTGAGATGACCACGGACAATCCGAGCATTATCATCTGCGTTGATTTGGTCGAGAATGTGTTGAATCTTCCCAAGTACCACTTTATTCTGTGATCCGAAATTGGAACTCTTGTTCAATTCCTCAATTTTCTTATCCAGCAGCTTGCGCCACTTTTGTTTGTCGTCTAGATAAAGAATCTGATTAACAATATGATTTTCATTAAGCGTAAGCCCTAAGCCATCAATAAACCCTTGATGAAACACAAAATCGTCAGATGTGAATTTCTCATTGGTCTTGCTACTCTGTACACTTTCGCCAAAGCACAGTTCGCTATTGATGGCCAGGGCATCAAAATAGTTTTCGCCAATAGTGACGCTTTTTTTATCCAGTAAAATATCGGTGTCGAAGCCTTCGTTGAATCCATTGAAATAAGTCTCAGTGAGACCGACAATTTCTTTTTCTATTAAGGGTCTGAGAGATACTTTCCTACTATTATTGATAAAAGAAACGGAATCACTTACCGAGTTGATGAAGCTTTTTACGTTGTCGTCTAATTCTTGTACAATGCCTTTTGAAATGTTACGAAACGGATTGACATATTTTGGATTGTTTAGTGCCTTGTTCTTGGTCAACGTAAAGAACAAATAACACTTGTGTTCTATATACTCGCGACCTTTGAAATGCTCGTGTGTGGTTTTTTCTAAAAAGGTTTTATTCGGAAGTTGTTCAGCAGTATAAGACTTCTTCAAGTAGATATCCTGTTTGTGAACTACTGTTCCAACTGGTAGTGATTTCAAAGCTTGAAACCAGGCACCGTGCATATCCTCAAAATCGGATGCCGAAAGGGAATAGATTTCTGGAAGATTCCCTTCATAGCATAATACCACATTGCCATTATTAGCAAATACGATATTGTTCTGAATATCTACAATGGGTTGATATGCCGAAAGGTTAATCTTGTTCATAATCGAAGCCTGAATGTTTTTTGTTACTTATGATTCTAGGGAAGGCCTTGGCTATCTGAAAAAGTTGTGGGTTTTGGTTGATTCTCGTTAATGCGATATATAATCCAGCATTGAAAATCAGTATGGTGATAATCATTGCGAAGCTGAATGAGAATATGATGATTAACAGCGAGGCAAGAATGGAAACCATCATTAAGGCGAATAGAGAAATGGGCAGGCCAAATATGACTGCCCGTTTCCTAATGTTTTTATAGACCTCAAATTTTTTCATAGTGCTCGGAAATTAAATCCCTCTTAGAGGGTTAAACTACGATTGAAATCAGATAGGTAAATATGCCAACAACTGCACCTGCAATAAGGACGAAGACAAGAACTCTTGTTATTCCTTTTTTTAGATCAGCGTTTTCCCCAAAGAAGTGTCCTGCATTAAATAGGAAACCTATAAGGAATATGACCCCTAAAATAATGGGGAAAATTGTTCGGATGGTGTTTGAGACATCATCAACTGAATCTTCGATTCCACCAATTTGAGCAAAAAGCGAAGTGGATAGAAGTGAAAGGAATGTTGCCAAATAGAGTGATTTTTTCATAACAGAAAAGTTTAAATTTTTGATTCATTTTCGTTAGGATAAATTTACATATATTTGAATATAAATAACTGATTATCAAATATTTGTGAATAAAATATTATTTGTATTCAATTGAATTCAGTTGCTATTATTTGGCATCAAATTCTATGGATTTTTGAGAACTAACTGTTGATAACCTGAAAAATAGAAATGAAAAAAACACTCAAAAACGTCAGTTTTGTCTTTTTGCTCCTGCAACTATGTATCATTTTTGGTCAGGAAACTGCAACGCAAAAAAGAATACTAATTGACGTCGGACACGGTGGAAAAGATTCTGGTGCCATCGGAATAAATAAAATTCAAGAAAAAGATGTTGTACTCGATATTGCTTTGGAAATTTTGAGCTTAAACAAACAATCTAAAACGCCATTGGATATTTACTTGACGAGATATAGTGACACACTTATTTCGTTGTCGGATAGAACTAAGTTGGCCAAGGTTCTAAAAGCTGATTTGTTTATCTCTTTGCATTGCAATCATTCGGATAATCCAAATGCAAGAGGTTTTGAAGTTTATGTGACTAATGCAAAATCACAATATACTGAGAACGCCGTTTGGTTGGCTTTTGCGTTGCAAGCTTCATTTAAAAAGCAATTGGGTTTTGAAAGTAGGGGTGTGAAGTTTGCGAATTTTCAGGTGTTACGAGAAACTCTAGATTATTTTCCAGCTGTGCTTTTGGAATTGGGTTTTTTGAGTAATCGAGATGAAAATAATTATTTTTCAAACCGCTCTAATATTCGATTGTCAGCATTATCAATTTTACTAATTATTCAAAATTATTGAAACTATGAAAGATATATTTGTAGAACTAACTAAAAGTCTTAAGGCTATAATTGAACATTTTATTTCAGAAGTGATTTTGATTTACAGGTCATTTCGACTTTAGTAAATCCATTTGAAATTTTTAAATTACATTTTGATTGAATATTCACTATTTGCCAAAGTTCAATTATTTCCTTTTATCACCCGTATTTTCATCAAAAGCTATCAAGTTGAACAATTCGCGCATGCGGCTACGAACCCTACTTCCATAACGTTCCTCAAGTTCTTGCGCATTTAAGTTGGTGGTGGCATGGGTCATGATGTTATGATTTAAAAATAAATCGTGGCGAGAAAGTAATATTTCGCCCAAAACATTACAATCCTTTCCAAAATATTTTCCAGTAGGTTCTATCCCCAAATCGTCAAAGCAATAAAACTTTTTATCCCCATAGGCTTCAATGATTTTAAACCCTACATTATTAAATCCAAACGTGATATTTCTTGCGGGAATAACCTCGTAAGGCCTTTGGTGTGGTACAAGATATCGCAGCAGTTTCATCAAACTTGTTTTACCGCATCCTACAGGGCCAGATAACAGAAGCCCCTTATGGATGTCAATATCGAACTTTCTACAATTACCCACATCTTTGATAAAATAATTACAAAGTTTGTATACCAATGGATGATCTTCTTCAAAGATTTTAAAGTCTTTGCCAAAAAGCAATTTCCCTTTTGCATTAAGATAAAGAAGCATTTTATCAAAATCATAAAATACCTTATTCCCTCTTAAAGTACCTAAGGTATAGTGAGAATCGCCTTCAATGATGATATTTGGATGATGAAGATTCATAGCGGTTCATTGTATTTCTTGTGAATATCAACCATCAGATTATCAGCTTTCTTTTGTTTTACGAACGTTATTTTTTCTTTTTTTATTTCATTAGCCTTCAATACCCAATTTCGTGCAGTTGCTTGCCAATTAACAATTTTAGATTTCCCTCCTACTCGCCAACCAATGCCTTCGTAGTGATTATAAAACTTTTTTGCTTCTAATGCTGTCCAATTTTCTTTTAAAAAAAAATCTACAACTTCCTTTTCATTTTTAGGTTGGTCAAGTTTATTCTCATTTATATTCCTCTTTTTAGTTTTATTATGTTTGTTTATAGATACCATCGCTAGTCCACTACTTGTCTCCATATTGGTATGAAATGGGTCTACTACTTGTTCAGCACTTGTCCCAAAATTGAACATTTTAATTTTACTACCATGGAAAGGATTATACGAAGGAAGATACACCAAATATTTCCAATGATGAAGTTCTTTAATGCAGCGATGATACGTTGTTTTTGAACCTATTTTAGCTAACTGCATCACTTCATCACGATTGATATAAAAACTAGTGGAAAAATGATAATTATTCCACAATTGGAATAGCCCCATATACAAGCATATATGGGAAGGGTTCAAGCGTTTATCCTTAGAGAAGAGCAAAAAAACAGCATTCAGATGTTTTATATAATTTACTGATTCCATAACACTTCTAAAATTTATGATGAACTCGATTTTCCTCTAAAGCTTTTGTAATATCACGATAATCGTAATAAAGCACTCCACCAATTTTGGTGTAAGGTAGGGTTCCATTAATTCTCAAATTCTGTAAAGTTCCTGGGGAAATACTTAAATATTCTCTAACCTCGTGCGATTTGAGCCATTTTTTGGGTACTTGCCCATTCTGAGCATTTAATAATTTTTGAATGTCTCCCAATAATTCTAATTTGAACTCTCGGAGATCGTCTGTGGTAATAATAGATGTTGCCATAATTTTTGATTTAAAAAACAAAGCCGTCTAGGGTTTAGGTTTCATACTAGCGACGACTTTGCTTAGATTTGACTTTCGTGAGACAAAATTGGAAAACACTTTTGATATAAAATCAATAGACGACCCCAAGGTGGGTAATTTTTTTACTAAAAATTTAGCGTAAAAAAAGTCTTTCAAAACACCAAACAAGTCCAAATTACGTTAAACTTAATGTTGAAATTAGATAAAAATCACTGTTTTGGAAAACCCCACCTTGGGGTCATCTATCGGTTACTCCTCTAGTTGATCAAAGCGTTGGTTAAGAACCTCTTGTAATCTATCTAAAAATTTTGTTCTACTCGTTTTCCGTGCCCGAATCTCAGCAAATTTGTGGTAGTAATTTCCTAAATCTACATGAAATATTTGTTCAAATAAAATGGCCATCTCTTTTATGTCTGCGGCACCACTATTAATATTTCCACTACTTTGTAGTGCATATATTAATTCTACTAATTCCGTTTTGTTTCCTGTCCAAATTACATTTGGAGTATTCTTAAAAAGCCCTGATTTGGTTTTTTTTCCTTGATTTTCTAGTTTTTCAATTTCTTGCTGCAAGTAGTCAATCAACATGTCAAAAGCTATAATAGTAGATACCGCCGAATCTTGAAAAGTTGAGAATTCATGATCTACAAAGAAATGAAAAGATTGCGTAGGTGTTCTCAGATTAGATTTTCCTCTTATAAAATACTGTTCATCCAATGTGGTAGCGCCTCGTCGATAATAGTAATAAAACTCTAAATTTTCATTAAAATATATCTGAAGTTTATGTATCTGATGGTTTAGATATTTAATTTGATATTTGGTACCACTTCTAGGTCTTTTACTTTCTATATGATAAAGTTTCACGTAATAAATAAGTTTGCTAAAAAATTTAGGCTTTATATGTTTGAAAAATAATATCTCTTCTGCTTTTGAAAAGAAACCTTTTTCTAAAACTCTAATTCTAAGTCTTTTGATAGATTTCTCAGTTTGGGCAATACCCTTTTCAGCCTTGAGTAAAATATGTTCATGACATGCTTCCAAAGTTTTTAACTTGGTCTCAAAATCTAATATCAGTTGTTCAAACTTCACCCCTAGTACATACTCAATTAACGTATTTCACAACTATTCTAAAATATCTAATAGCTCCAAAGTATAATTATCTCCAGTTTGTATGTAGGCAAACTTCTCTTCCACCGTTGCTCCTAGTTTTCTTTTTTCAAATGATGCCGTCATTCCCAAATCAATTTTTTTAAAGTTGAGTTGAATTGCTCTTTTGATGGTCTGGAATAATAATTGTCTGTAGGTGTGAAACTCGGTTAAATAGTCATAATCCATACCTACAAATGCAGGAACATAAGTTTGGTTATCATTACTATAGCAACACATGACACCAATTAATACGTTTGGGGCTTGGGCTAAACTTATCATTATAAATTCCCATTGAGGATGTTCATTCATTGTAATGAAAAGTTTATTAGGAAATGGAAAAGTATTTAAACCCAAATTATTATGGTGCACATTTAAAAAAAGTGATGCTATCTGTTTTAATTGATCTTTTGTAACTTCTTTTAACACTTTTATATCTAAGGAAGGTTCTATCGCGAGAATTTCTTTTCTAACATGTTGTCTATTTCTTTTAGATAGTTTTGAAATATACTGCTCCATCGATTCTTTTCTCTCTAAATTAATGGCACATGAATTAGGCATTTGTATTCTTACAAATCCTTGACCTTGAAAGTATGAGTAGGAAGGTTCATCCCTTTTGAAGTCACGTAAAACAGTCATTTTCGCATTAAATTCATGCTCAAATTGTTCCAATTTCTGAACAAAAGCGTCTAAACCTTCTTTTCTCAAAGGATGCTTCTCGTCCACAAATAAATGATTCCCTTCTGTAAATAATGAACCTAAGCTGAGGACTGTTGATGTAAGGAAATAAGGATTAGATTTCCTTTTTTCCTCAATAGTCTTTGATGCACTTTCTTTTGACAACATATCGTCCTTCCACAAGCCAATCGTAAGATATGTGGCCAAAATAGGCTTCCTATCCTCATCGTAGATTATCACATACCTGTAGGTCCAATTATGCTCAATTAACTCATTATTTTGAAAAACTTTTTCTTGAAACTTAAGTCCCTCCCAATCAAAAATCCCATGATTTTTAAAGCAACTATTCCATAAATCTTTATTAATTTGTTCAATAGAGTTTTTAATTTCTACCGTAACAAGTTTTTGTTTTTCTTCTTTTAAAGGCCTTTTAAATTCTAAATTGAAGGCATTAAAGACACGAGAAGGATTGGTCAAAGTTTCTTCCAGTGCTTTGGGAAAATGATATTCCATAGCGGCTACCAAGCCTTTAATTTCTTCCTTTTGATTATGCCTAGAAATGGTTATACGAACCCCAGTATTTTTAACCGGTACCGCTGGAAATAAACCCAAGTTTACATAAAACCCTTCTTTCATAAGACGGTTGACAAAATTATAGCCCGTTTTTGGCATTCCAGTACCGATATAAAATACAGGAGAATTATTTTTATCCACTACTGGTAAATCTGTCTTTTTTAATAAAGTATTAAAGTAAAGAATCCTTGCTTTCAATTCATTTTGAAGCTCGTAAATTTCGGAAGATAAATGAATGGTCGCCGATGCAATTGCCGCCGCAACGGAGGCAGGTTCTAATTGTGCTGAAAAGGTTAATGGGCCTCCAAATTTTTTAATCTTATGATACATTTTCTTATTAGAACATGATAGAACTGCACCACTTGCCCCAAAGGTTTTACTCAAAGTACCAAATAATAAAACATTCTCAGGAAGTTCTTGAAGTTCACTCAAGGCATATCCTGTTCCATTTTTTCCAACCCAACTCATTCCATGAACATCATCAATATAAAGGTGTAATTGAGGATACTTTATACAAAGAGTTTTCAAGTCCTTAATAGGAGCATAATCTCCAAACATAGAATAAATACCATCTGCCATATACCAAATTCTTTTATGTTTGTTCAATTTTCCTTTAATTTTATCTTCTAGCATATTTAAGTCATTATGCCGAATCATATCAATTGGGACACTTCTATTCTTTAATACTTTAGCTGCACTTTGTACACTCCAATGAACCTGATGATCTAATATAATGGCATCTTGATCATCTACCGCACTAGGAATAACGCCCATATGCCCTAAAGTGCTGTTTTTAGTTATGATAATAGGATTATCATACATTGCCGTAACCTTTTCTTCGAGTTCACGATATAGCGGATTAGAAATATAAGTCTTAGATAAAGGAAATTGTGTTCCATACTTCATTATAGCCTCTATGGCTGCTTCTTTTAATCTATTATCTTGCTCTAAGCCTAAATATCCCGTAGTTCCAAAATGAAATAATCTCCGATTTTTCACTTCTATTATTTGTCCATTGAAGGATTCTCCGTCAGCATACAAATGCAAAACACCCTCGTTTTCTGCATCTGTAAAAACTTCATTAACGGTGTCTAAAAAGTTGTTGTGTTTTATTTTTGCCATGACTTTTATATTTAAGTCATATAATTTAACATCATTTGTAGGAATTTAGATAATAAGCAATTCTAAAATCCCTTAAAGTCAAGTTTTAATCCTTAAAAGTTAATATAAACACCTGTAATACAATACCTAAATAGGTAAATTTCCTTATTGTTCTTGATAATTTTGTAGATTTAAAGAAATTACCAGTTTTCTTTATTATGCGAAATTTTTTTGAAAATGATTATACTTCCTATAGGTTCTATGATGGTATATTACATATTATATATCATCAGGAAGTTATTATTGATATGACTGCAGCGGTTCAAATTGTAAAAGACCGATTGATACTACAAGAGGGCCAATCTTTTCCAATCCTCTGTGATATACGTGGAATTAAAGAAATTAATAAAGCAGCAAGATCTTACTTAGCCGTTGAAGGTTCCACCCTAATCAAAGCGGTAGCTGTAATTGTTGATCCTCCTGTTTCGGAAATAATGTGGGAGTTTTATATTCGAACTAGTAATCCTCCAATACCAACTAAATCGTGTGAAAATATAGATGAAGCCCTGCTCTTCCTTAAAAGTTTTATGTAAGTATTGTTATTTATCAAATTGTAATCTTTAAAACAAAGAATGTGAGTATAAGTAAAAAAGAGAGAATAAAAGATATAAAAGCTATGTTATTAGAAATGGCCTCCGGAAATTTCTTTTATCGTTTAGAACGATATGCAAAAAATGATAATTTAGAAGCAATAAGCATTTCTCTAAATATGCTAGCTGAAGAAATTCAAGCCACTAATTACCATCAAGGCTTTTCAAATTCCAATAGCCCAATATTAGATTTAGTTCAAATGAGTTTTATCATAGATAAAAACGGAACTATTGAAATGGCTAATCAACAAGCTTGTAATATACTATCAGTACTTATGAGTGATGTTATCGGTACTCCTTTTATATCTTTTTTAGAGCCCTCCTCCCAAATAACATGGAAGGCTTTGGAGAACAACTTAATTCAAAAAAAAATATCTGAAAGTTCTCTAGAACTAAAATTTAAAACTAAATCCGATTTATTAATTCCAAAAATAGCTTATGTTACTTCTTTTCATACGTTGCACTCAAAAATACCAAAGCTACTTATCACAATTATTCATCATTCTAATCACCAAAAAAAATTGGATAAAGAGCTTAAAACTAGTATTTCGCAATATATTGAAGAAGAGTATAAGTCAGAGAGAACAACTGAAAATCAACCTACAAAATCTAAAATAAGATTGAGTTTTGAGGACATACGAAAAATTCGTAAAGGTCGTGATATATTACTTTCTAATCTAAAAGCCGACTTTCCATTACTTAGGGATTTTGCATTATTGTTAGGCACCAATGAATTTAAATTAAAGTATGGCTTTAAAGAATTATACGGAACCACTGTACATCGATTTTTAATGAATGAACGCTTTAGGAATGCTCAAATGATGATTCAATTTAGTGATGAATCTCTAAAATCAATTGCACACATTAATGGCTTTAAAAGTATCTCACATTTTTCCAGATCATTTAAAAAACGTTATGGATATGCACCAAGTGTCCTGAGAAAAAAGTCTAGAAATAAAGATAATTAGCACTTGAAAAAGGAAAAAACAAAGTAAATCCTTTACAATCAATATTTTATCCCCTAAGAATAAATTTTAGTATAGAACTTTACCATATCAAATTAAAAGATATGGCCACTCCTAAAATCCCTCTCCAAATAATCGTGAAAACTATTTGTTTTTTGTTTATTCTTTTATGGGTGTATGCAGCCACAAGCAAACTACTAATGTATGATGAATTTCAAATTCAATTAAGTAAATCTCCCTTTGTCTCAAAGTATTCATCCCAATTAGTTTGGATAATTCCTCTTACTGAATACGTTCTAGCTGGATTATTTCTTTTTCAAAAATATATACTGAATGCTTTTTACCTCAGCCTTTCTATGATGGCACTTTTTACCTTATATATACTTTTTGTTTTAAATTTTAGTGAATCTATACCCTGTTCTTGTGGTGGAATTATAGGCCAATTAAGTTGGAACGAGCATCTTTTTTTCAATGTAGCTTTTATATTACTTGCTTTTCTTGGAATAGTATTTCTTAAAAGACAAAAACATATTCAATCCTAAAAATATTGCTGCGCAGCATCAGGGGAAGACCGAAAACCTGTAAAAAAGAGTAAGTCATTAATTTTAATTTTAATAGTATGAAACGTACATTTTTTAAAACCGTATTACCTGCTTTTGCAATTTTATTAGCAGTTGGGCTATCGTTTGCAACAACGACTGAAACCATAAGTGATCCTGCCTATTACAATCATCCTGTTTTAGGAGTTCAACCTGTTCCGGGAGGTTCTGATTGTCCTATTGAAGGAACAATTCCATGTAAGTTTAATGGATTTGACACCTTTGTAGATCCTGCATTGACTCTTCCTTATCTTAGACAAATGTAAATTTGCCTTTATGAGATTAAAAAAAAGGTGTCCAAATTGGACACCTTTTTAAACTAATTCAACTACATTAAGTTTTACTTACAATACTCTTTTGCTTTAAAACTCAAAATCTTCTGATAAAAATTTTATTCCTTTAGTTTATTTAATTCTTGTAAAAGAAGACTTAAATGTCCTTTACAACTATCATTTTTATCTTTATAAATTTTATTAGTAATTTCTTTTTTTAGCATCATTAATTCGTTTTTGAAAATACCCTTCGAATTTTGGCTGTAGAGAGAACGTTTTACGTCACCCACACTGAGCTCTCCTGTGTATTGAAGTCCAAATACTAATCGATCAATATAAAACTGCTGAATTTCTTGTCTTCGTCTATCCAGCATACATTGTTTATCCTTTAACTCTTTAAATAAGCTGTTCTGTATTTGTGCTACCACTTTTCTTAAAATTTTCAAATTATCTTTAGTATCCTCCGTATATTCAAGCCTTTTCATACGAAGTGGTGATACTAAATCAGAAAGAAGATTTATTTGTAATTCATTTAATTTATTAGGATAAGTAGAATAGTTAAGGTCTTTTTTCCATTCAGGATTTGCTAACCAATTTGGAGGGTTAAAGGCCTGGTCGAGAAAAAAATCTAAAGCTCGATATTGTTTCTCTAATAGAATTGAAGAGTACATTGTACCATCTTGCGCTGGAATCTTATAACGTATTTCAAATCCACCAATCAGTGACAACACTTGTTGCATTTGGCTTTGCCAAAGTTCTAAACTCTTATCGTATAATCGTTCAGCTAATTGATAGTCTTTTTTAGTTTGATTTACTTCTGGTATTAGCCCCATAACTTTCTCTAAATTTTTCAAGGCCAATTCGGTACTTCTGATAGGGTCATCATTTTCCACTACCTCATTAGTTGCACCAGGGCCTACAATTTCTCCAATTCCAATACTTCTTCTATACCACCGAATAGTATCCTGTACTCTAATGGTGGTCTCTAAAAATGCTTCTTCATTTTTAATTGAATTGGTTTTCACAAAGGGAGTATATCCCCAACGAATACTATAGATATCCGTAGGACCCACTTTTTGGATCAGTAGTGATGGCGGAATACTGTCCTCTGGTTGCACCAAATTATTATGTCTAGCATAGGTCATGATACTTGGTGTATGTCCCATTTTCTGCAACCAGTTTTGATCACGCATTTTATCAAAAGGATATGCATATTCCCCATAATGACCATCCATTAGACCAAAGGAATGTCCTGCTTCGTGAGCTACCAAAGATTGCAATAATTCTCCTACTAGGTCATCAGGAAATGGATATTGTTGTGCTCGTTTATCTAAAAGTGCGCATCGAATAAAATAAGCGTCCATTAAAAATTGTAAGGTTGAATTCATTAAAATATCAGATTTCAAAATTTCTCCTGATCGTTTATCGATCACACTATTTATGCTGGCTCCACCCCCATCCTCGTAACCCCTTACATTTCGAAAATTTCCCCATCGAACTATAGAATGGTTCACACTATTGAATTCTGTTGCTATGGTATTCCTACTCGAAGGATCTTCTACCACAATAGCATTTTTAAAACCCGCAGCTTCGAAAGCAGGAAGCCAATCTAGAATTCCTTTTCTTAAATATGACCACCATTTTTCGGGAATTTCGGGAGACAAAATAAATGCGATAGGTTTTATGGGTTCACTTAATGTTTGATCTGGGTATTTTTTTTCTAAGCGCCATCTAGCTATACTAGCAATGTTGTTCTTTGTTTTATAACCCAACCCACCTTCATAATCATCCGCCTTGAAACCCATACGATAATCATATAATCTGGGGGACATGGGCGCAAGCAGTCGATAAAAACTAAAATCTACTGGGATGGTTATTCTGGCTTGATCTTTAGTTACTCCCCAAATAGTTTGTATAAGGACTTCATTAGAAATATTTTTTGCTTTTTTAATAAAGGACAAATCCTTGACAATTGATTGATGGCTTGTTCTTTCCCATTCAACATGGTCACTTAATAAGAAATCTGAAATTTCTATAAAAAAAGTTTCTGAGGTACTCTTTTCTTTAATAATAGAAAATGTCGCCAAAATACTTCTGTTATTCCCTGGATTACTTGGAATTGGAATTTTTACACCCGTTAAAGACTCTACTCGGATAGCTTCTAAAAATATTCTATCTCTAAATTTAGACCATACAACATGTCTATTGACTACGCGTTGCCCGTCGTTGTGGCGAACAAAAAGCATTTCTTGGTTTAATAAGGTATTCGAAATTTCCATAAAAAGTTTCTCGCCCTCTAGGTATGTCTTTAAAAAAGGCTGCTCTTGCTTTATGGTTAGCTCGACAGACGTTTTAAAGCTATATATCTCCGGGCTCGAAATACTCGTCCGTCCAGAGAAATAGCATAGCATGCTTAGACAAATTATATATGATTTCATACGATGAGTATATTTAGTTAACTTGATGAATTATTAGGATAAGTACTATTAAACTTATCTCTTAATAGCCCATATTTTGAGGTTTTAAATTGGGGTTCACTTCTATTTCTGTTTCAGGAATAGGTAATAAAACATGTGTATCTTTCCAATTAGATTTTATGGGTGCTAATTCATTTCTAGCTTCTTCCGTTCGTTTCAAATCAAACCATCGCTGTCCTTGCTCTGTAAAAAACTCTACAAACCTTTCGTTAAGAATTTCAGTCAATAAGGTTTCTTTGGTGCTTGCTATGGTATTTGCAAGCCCTGCCCTATTTCTTATGGTATTCAAATCTGTTTGACTTTCTGCGATATTCCCTAAATGAGCTCTAGCTTCAGCACGAATTAAGTATTGCTCTTCCACCCTAAATAGGATGGCATACTCTAAAGACTCGGTGACATTAAAAATAGCCTTATACTTATTCGCAAAAAATAAAGTGGTTAGGCCATCTGAACTTGTTTTACTACCAACCCAAGCAATTTGTCTAGTATCACCTACTTCAAAAGAGTTCAATAATTTTTCACTTAACGAAAAAGCTTGCCCCGGAATAAAGCGAATTACAAATTGATTGGCTTCATAGGTGTTTCTATCTGAAATACCATTAGGTTTAAACTGCCATATCGTGCTTGAGCTATTTTTTAAAAATACCTTATTAACATCTGTTTCTAGAGCATAATTACTGATAACTTTACTAGCGATTGCCTCTGCCAATTCCCAGTTTTCTGTATACAAATACATACGCGCCAATAAGGCATTGGCCGTGGCTCTATTAGGAATGACTCTTTCACCAGTAGCGACATCATTCTTTAAAAGACTCACTGCTTCTTTAACATCTGCTATAATGTTTTGGTAAACGATGTCTATTGGAATACGCGAAACCTTATTATTAGCTATATAATTCGTAGTAGTGATATAAGGAATATCTCCATAAAGTGCGACTAACAAACTATGCATATAGCCTCGAATAAATAAAGCTTGACCCTTAAAATCCGCCTTTTCATCAGGACTTAACGAAACAGAGTTTTCGACTCCTTTTATAATGTCGTTGGCTGCATAAATTATAGTAAAAGCACTACTCCACCAGTTCGCTAGAAGCCCATTAGATGCTAATACACTATGCTGGTTCAATTGAGTATTACTCACATCAAACAAGTAATAGTCTAATTCGTCAGAATAGATACCCATGGCAGTACTTAATCCATTTCTACCAGAAACCATACTTTGATCACGCATCTTAACGTAAATGTTTGCTAATGCCGATTTTACAGTAGCTGCATCCTTAAAAACTGTTTCTGAGGTGAGATTATTTTTTGGCGCATCAACTTCAACAAAATCTGAGCAAGAAATAGCTCCCAATAGTACTAGGGCAAAACCAACATATCGCCATTGGTTGAAAACCTTTTTTAAGGCATATTGAAGATGGATTATTGTATGTATTATATGTTTCATAATATTAAATTTTAATGTTAAAATCCTAATTGTAAGCCTAAGGTGATTTGACGTAATGGAGGTAAAATAAGTGTTGAAGTTTGCTCTGGATCGGGACCGTCATAATTAGTAATGGTCCATAGATTTTGGCCTTGTAGGTATACGTTCACATCCAGTCCATACTTCTTTGTTTTTGGAATATGGTAAGAGAAAGAAATATTTCTTAACCGAATAAATGAGGCATCGGATACCGCTGCGGTACTAAACCTTTGATTGTCTCTAGCTTCAAAACCTTGGGGATTTAAGCTTGCGGTTGCCTGTGTGACGCTAACCTCGTCCCCTACTTCTTGCCACCTGTCTAACAAATCTACAGGTCCGTTTCTACGAAAGCCAGGGGCTGTTTGGGTAACGAAACTATTGTAACCCCTTTGTTTTTTAAATTGAAAAAATAGATCTAAAGAGATATTCTTATAGCTGAAGTTATTCCCAAGACCTCCGAAAAAATCAGGAGAGAAATCTTCAATAAATTTTCGATCCTCCAATCCAGTGATAAGCCCATCACCATTAAAATCTTTAAATTGATAAATCCCCGTTTCTGGATTTACCCCTTGAGCTTCAAAGAGTTTAATAATCGAAAGAGATTCGCCAATCACATAACGATTTGCAAAGACTGACGTTTCTAGCCCTGGAAACCTTACTAATCTATTCTCAGGAAGCGTAATATTAAAAGTACTATTCCATTGAAAATTTGTTCCTTTAATGTTTGAACTATATAAATCAAATTCGAATCCTGTATTTTCTACGGTGGCATCAAAATTTCCTGTTAAGCTGCTAAAGCCTGTCGTCGCCGCTAATGGGATACCTATAAGTTGATTAGATGATCTATTTTGATACCAAGAGCTGTTTAAAAGTAACCGATCTTTAAAAAACCCTAGTTCGAGAGCTACTTCCAGTTTTTTATTGACTTCCCATCCAAAAAGTGGGTTAAAAATTCCTGAAGGTTCAATGATACCGACCCCATTATAGTTAAGACCTGATACCCTATAGGTATCTAAGAACTGGTAATCTCCAATATTGTCACTACCAGTAGTACCAAAACTCCCTCGTAATTTACCAAAGCTCAAAAAAGAACTTTCTTTTAACAATGGTTCTTCTGAAAAAAGCCAGGCTAAACCTACCGCTCCGAAATTACCAAACTGTTTTCCTGGTCCAAACCGAGAAGAACCATCACGGCGACCCGTAAAATTTAAAATGTATTTACTATCCCAATTAAAGTTGATCCGACCAAAAAATGCCTGATAGTTGTATTCACTAGCACTATCTTCTACCACTTGCAGCGTTTGTGCAGCAGAAAGGTTACGGATTAATTCATTACTCGGAAAACCTCTTCCACTTACTACAAATTGTTCTGATGTTTGTTTTTGAAAGGTGCTTCCCACTAAAACATTCAAACCCAATTTATTCCATTGTTGTTTCCATTGCAACTGCGGTTCTACAATCCAAGATTGCCTTGAACCACTATTGGTGGTAAGTGTAGAGTAGCTTTCTGGGGTAAATCCAAAACTAGGATTTCTTGCGGTGCTTGGTAGTATTCTATAAGAATCAAGATCGTAAGTAGTAAAACCTAAACTAGTCTTAAATTCTAGATTTTTTGTTAAATCATAAGAGATACCTGCATTAGCAATTAATGTATTGATATTGACATTATAGTCTTCCTGTAATAGTGCTAATGGATTATCGAAAGTATTATTTTCCCAATTTAAATTCCCATTTTCATCGTAGAGCGTAGGTGCATTAGGCTCTAAAGTATAGGCCTTATTGGCAAGGTCGGTTCGTGGCAAGTTATTTGTTTCTCGGGAATATAGGGTGGACAGGTTTATCTTGAACTTATTATCTTTTGACTGATGATTGATGTTAGAATTTACTGTTACCTTTCCATATTTTGAATCTCCCGGAAATACCGTGGTTTCATTTTGATAAGCACTACTGATTAAAAATTGAGTTTGATCACTTCCTCCCGATATAGAAAGTTGCAATTGATTTCGGTAAGAAGTTCCTCCGATTAATACTTTTTGCCAATCGGTGTATCGGTTTTGATCCCAAGATTTTATATCAGGCCACACAAAATCAAAAGCAGGGTTTTCTAAAAATGATCCAAAGCCATCGTTACTGATACCTTCTCTACGGACCTCTAAATACTCTTGTGTATTCATCAGATTTAAAAAATGAGACACCGTCCCAAGGGTAGAGCTCATGTTTACGTTAAACTTAGTTTTTCCCGTTTTCCCTTTTTTAGTGGTTATTAGCACAACCCCGTTTGCAGCTCTTGACCCATAAATAGCTGTAGCATCGGCATCTTTAAGCACCTCAATACTTTCAATGTCATTTGGATTCATGGCATTGAGAGGGCTAATGTTAGCCCCATTAATCCCTTGCGATATACTTACTGATTCTAAAGATTCTGAACCATAAGGAACACCATCCACAATATATAAAGGTTCTGTTCCGCCATTGAGAAAATTTCTACCTCGAATTTCAATATTGAAACCTCCTCCTGGTACACCTGTATTTTGTACAATATTAACCCCTGATAAATGGCCCTGCATTGCTGCCAATGGATTATTCACTGGTTGTTTTTCAATAATTTTAGCGCTTAATTTTGCAATATTTCCTGTACGCTCTTTTTCTTTTACCGTATAATATCCGGCATTAAGCGTTATACCCTCTAATTGAGTTATAGCTTCTACCATTTGAATGCGTAAAATATTTTGTTGGTTTACTAGCACATTTTGGGTTACAAAACCTAAGGCAGAAAAAATTAGTATATCATTGGGGCTGGCTTGAATACTGAAATTACCGTCCATATCTGAAGTAACCCCAGAGCTACTGCCCTCAACCATAACAGCCACTCCTGCTAGCGGAACCCCATTGGTATCGGTAATTTCTCCTTTAATTATTGCTTGTAGCCTATCTAGTTTTATGGATAAACTAGGTGTATGAAAAGTGGTTGATGCCGAAATTTGCATGTAAGTAAAAAAGACCATTAGATAGCCTAGACTGCGAATTAGGAAACGACCCTTACAAATCGATTTATTTTTCATAATTTTGAAATGATTAGTTATTTATTAGTTAATTGATTTATTACCTCCTATTGACCCTGTGAAAGTTGACTAGGAGGTTTTTATATGTTTGTTTTCTTTGGTTTATGGCATAGGCAAAAAGAGGTTTAGTGTATATTTCTAAAATTGGCTTGGATGTTTGTACTCCTTAAATGTCCTGTTCATTCAGGAAAAGTTGATTCCTATAGCAAACAAGGAGGTTAGGGCTACAAAAGCATCGATGCCTTTAGCTTATAAATAGGGTTTGTTCGGATTCAATTCAATGTGGGATCGTTACTTATGGGAGAAAAGAGTACTACGTAATCCGAAAATTGGCTATGCGTTACTCCCATAATAAATTACTTATATCGGGTTTTTAGGCTTTTTCTTAAAGAGAATATCAAACACAGATAAGATCAACCTATAAGAATAGGGTAATAGATCTTTTTGTATTGATGTACAAAACGTGTTGTGCATTCGCTTTTTAGCTTAAAACTGACAAATGCTATACTTCTATAAGGAAACGGCGCTAAGAAACGTAGTGAGTGCATAACCATGGTTAAAAAAAGGCATGGAACTCAGCTTACTGCCTTAGAGGTACTGGTATACCGAGGAACAATAAGTGAGCCCACGCCCTAAGACGTGAGCATCTTACTTATCATTTCGTTCCTGTAAAATTACCAGTTTTCTAAGACGAAATTCAAAGCGAATGCTTCAATATTTTTAGTTGAAGAATCGCAAATTTAATATTACTAGTGCTAATATAATAATAAAAATTGAATTACGGTCGAACGACCGTAATTTTTTATTGAGGAAATAATTTCTTTGTCAATATGACTAACATCAATAATCAAATATGTAGCTATATTACAAGGGAATGGTTGCATCCGTGGCTAAAAGAAGGAAAGTCTCAAAATTCGTTTGCTATTAAACATGACATTGATGAAAGTACTATACGTAAAATAAAGGGAGAGAAGGAGTATCGAATTCCAGTAGAGACTTTAATTAAAATCTGTGAGGCTAGAAATATCAGACTTTCCGAATTTTTTAAATTGATTGGTCAATAAGATACCTAATTTGGAGCTTTAAAATTTAAAATTAAGATATGTATCTTTTGGTTTACTAACTTTATAAGTCTGTAAATTAAAAAGGTTGTTATTACGTTTATCCCGAAACATAAACCTATAAACAGTATATTTTATAGAGATATAACTAGTTGTATTTAATAAGATCAGCCTTTTGGGTTCCAAATACTCTTTTTCGGACGCTATTAAGCTAAGAGTAGTACAATTTTTAAAATACTGAGGAATGGAACTTTGAATAAAGTTTCGTTTCAAACTGATTCGATTGACATCGTTGAGAGTTTCACTATCAAAACGTTGGGAACGTATATCAGTTTGATGAAGGTACTGGAAATTTTTGACATAGTCAAGTGATTTACAGATCCTGAGGGTATTATAAAAATTGGAGTGAGTGGAGTTTGGAAATAATAGCGACCGTTTTTTGATGACGATGCCTTATCAGTCTGGGTTGATAAAGCACATAATAAAAAAAGCAAAAGATATATGGAGCGCTTTTAATGTGGCGGCTGACTGACATCGTATTTAAAAAATGTATATTTACTAATGAATAAATACTAAACACAACAGCACATATACGGCATTAAAACGCCGCATATCTGCATACGTTGTATTTAATAAGATCAGCCTTTTGGGTTCCAAATACTCTTTTTCGGACGCTATTAAGCTAAGAGTAGTACAATTTTTAAAATACTGAGGAATGGAACTTTGAATAAAGTTTCGTTTCAAACTGATTCGATTGACATCGTTGAGAGTTTCACTATCAAAACGTTGGGAACGTATATCAGTTTGATGAAGGTACTGGAAATTTTTGACATAGTCAAGTGATTTACAGATCCTGAGGGTATTATAAAAATTGGAGTGAGTGGAGTTTGGAAATAATAGCGACCGTTTTTTGATGACGATGCCTTATCAGTCTGGGTTGATAAAGCACATAATAAAAAAAGCAAAAGATATATGGAGCGCTTTTAATGTGGCGGCTGACTGACATCGTATTTAAAAAATGTATATTTACTAATGAATAAATACTAAACACAACAGCACATATACGGCATTAAAACGCCGCATATCTGCATACGTTGTGCATAATGCAAAAAATCGTTCTAAAATTCAACATTTGAACTAAAAAAGCCAACCGCACAAACAGCACATATATTTTTTTCCAACCGCAATAAGCCACCGCTAAAAAAATAAAAGAGCTGTTTTTCGCCAACGCTCGAAAAAAATGATACATTAGGAAAATGCAAACCGAAGAAGAAATCCTAAAAATAAAAAAAGTGAAAAACACCGCAGTCAGAACTGTGGTTTTACGTCATCTTTTGAGCCAAGAAAAAGCACAATCGTTGAAAGATATTGAAAACGCATTGGCATATACGGACAGAAGTTCGATTTTCAGAACGCTGAAAAAATTTGAGGAAAACAAAGTCATCCACAGCATTGAAGATGGTTCAGGAATGACCAAATATGCGGTTTGTGCCAAAGGTTGTAACTGCGACCCAAAGGATTTGCACTATCATTTTTATTGCACAAACTGCGATAAAACATTCTGCCTTTTTGATGTTCCTATTCCCAAAATTCAACTTCCCGAAAACTTCAAACTACAACAAGCAAATATGGTCGTAAAAGGTCTATGCGATAACTGTAACAAGTAATCTTTGCAATCGAGTTGCAGTAAATCCTAAATACATTTGCATTATTCTTTTAAACCAGAATAAGCAGATGAAAAACATATTTTTAAACACATTATTTTTATTCGTATCAATTATATCTTTCGCACAGACGAGTGATATTTCCATTTCTGTTAGAGATGCAGAAACTAACGAACCACTATTGGGAGCGACCGTCTATTTTGAAGAATTAGAGAAAGGAGCAGTAACCGATTTTGACGGAATTGCAAGGTTCACAGAAATCCCAAACGGAAACCTTATTATAAAAATTTCTTACATAGGCTTTGAAACCATAGAAACTACTATTGATGTTGGAACAAAAACAGCGTTCGATTTCAAGCTCGAATCGGGAGGAAATGAACTTGACGAAGTAGTCATACAATCTTCAAGAAGTACAAGAACTGTTAGAAAAATACCGACGAGAATAGAATTTATCGGAGCGGAGGAATTAGGCGAAAAAGCAGTAATGAACCCGACAAATATTTCAATGGTACTTCGAGAAAGTACAGGCATACAGATGCAACAAACTTCGTTAAGTAGCGGAAATACCAACATTAGAATTCAAGGTCTCGATGGACGCTATACACAACTTTTGAGAGATGGATTTCCACTTTATGGCGGTTTTTCCAGCGGTTTGAGTATTTTACAAATTCCGCCATTAGACTTAAAACAATTTGAAATAATAAAAGGAAGTTCATCAACGCTTTATGGTGGTGGTGCAATTGCAGGTTTGATAAATATGGTTTCCAAAACACCAGACGAAGAACCTGCTTTGGATATTATGTTGACACAAACCCAAGCTCTGGGAAGTACAGCAAATGTATTTTACAGCAAACGGAATGAAAAATTTGGTGTTTCACTTTATGGTTCAGGTCATTATCAAAAAGCGTATGACCCAGAAGATGATGACTTTAGTAACTTACCAAAAACAACTTCGATTTCATTCAACCCAAAGTTCTTTTATTATCCATCGGAAAAAACAACATTTTGGTTTGGCTTAAACGGAACGTATGACGACAGAATTGGTGGCGACATCACAAAAATTGAAAGTGGCGAAAATGGCATCCATCAATATACCGAAGAAAACGTATCGAAAAGATTGAGCAGTCAAGCGGTTTACGAAACTCAAATAGATTCCGTCAGTTCATTAACTATCAAAAATAGTATCTCGTTCTTCGACAGAGAACTGACCATTCCCGATTTTACATTTGACGGTAAACAAACCAATACATTCACGGAAATAAACTATCAAAAGTCAGCCAATAAAACAGATTGGATTTTTGGAGCAAACCTATATACTTCTGATTTTGATGAAAATGATAATGCAACTTTGCAACGCGACCAAACAGATATAACTTATGGAGCATTTGCAAATAACATTTATGACATTTCGGATAATTGGATTTTGGAAACAGGATTGCGAGCAGATTACAATACTGATTTTGGCTTTTTTCCGCTTCCACGAGTTTCATTGCTATACAAAAACGATAGTGGATTTTCGAGCAGAATTGGTGGTGGATTAGGTTACAAAATTCCAGATATTTTTACAGAAGAGGCGGAATTTATCAATTTTGAAAATGTACTTGGTATTGATAAATCTTCACTAAATGCGGAACGTTCTTACGGTGTAAATCTTGATTTCAACTATCAAACACGTTTATTTGAAACCGTTGGTTTTTCTATTAATCAACTGTTTTATGTAACTGCGATTAATGATGCATTACTGTTAAATTCAACTGATAATGGATTTTTCCAATTTGAGAATGCAACAGATGAAATTTTGAGCAAAGGTGCTGAAACAAACATCAAGTTTACCTATAAAGATTTTCGTTGGTTCTTGAATTATGCACTCATTGACACAAAATTGAATTATTTGGCTGGAAATCCACAAAAACCGCTAACTGCAAAACATAACGCAGGAAGTGTTTTGATGTACGAATCTGAAAAATGGCGAATCGGTTACGAAACGTTTTACACAGGAAAACAATTTTTGTCTAATGGAACAGAAACAACCGACTTCATAACAATGGGTTTTGTGGCAATGCGAAATTTTAAATGGGGAACAACGTTTGTGAATTTTGAAAACTTTACGGACAGAAGACAAAGCAGGTTTTCGTCATTGGTTTTGCCACCACACGACAATCCAGAATTTTCCGAAATTTATGCACCAACAGACGGTTTTATATTTAGCGTTGGAGTAATAATCAAACCTTTTGGAAACGAAGATGACGACTAAAATGAACAAAACGATATTTGAAATCAGTAAGATGGATTGTCCTTCCGAGGAAAATCTTATACGAATGAAATTGGATGGAATCCAAGAAATCAAAAATCTCGATTTTGACATTCCCAACCGAAAATTGACCGTTTTTCACGATGGTCATAACGACCAAATTGAAAAGTCAATTATCGAATTAAAATTAGGCGGAAAGAAAATCTCGACCGAAGAAACCAACAAAAAAGATTTTGTAGAAAACACCAACCAAAAAAAGCTACTTTGGATTGTACTGGCGATAAATTTTGTCTTCTTCATTATCGAAATGACCACAGGGCTCATCTCGAAATCAATGGGATTGGTTGCCGATAGTTTGGATATGCTTGCCGACAGTTTTGTTTACGGAATTAGCTTGTTTGCGGTTGGCGGAACGTTGATTAAGAAAAAACGGATTGCAAAAATTGCAGGCTATTTTCAGATAACACTTGCGATTATCGGATTTGTGGAAGTGTTGAGAAGATTTTTTGGAGCCGAGAAACTTCCCGATTTTTCAACGATGATTATCGTTTCGATTTTAGCACTTATCGCAAACGGAATTTGTCTTTACATTTTGCAAAAGTCAAAGAGCAAAGAAGAGGCACATATGAAAGCGAGTATGATTTTTACTTCCAATGACGTGATTATCAATTTGGGAGTAATAATCTCAGGAATTTTAGTGAATTGGCTAAATTCCAACAAACCTGATTTGATTATCGGAACAATCGTTTTTATAGTGGTAATACAAGGTGCATTTCGGATTTTGAAATTAAGTAAGTAATCGGAATTGCCAACGCTGAAAGCCATACACATTTACAGTCGCTCAAGCCATCGCACCACCAAAACTGTAAAAGAATATGTCTTGCCAACGCTCAATTTAGAACTAAATAACAAACATCGGAAAACCAAGCAAAACGTGAAAAGCACTATGCACAACAATGTATATAAAACATAACTATTACAAGCTTTCCGAGAGGTTTTTGCTTCTCTATTAAGTCCACCAAATTTTTATTTTTGTATATTTAAAAAATTAAAGATAAATAGAAAAAATAAAAATTTGGCTCGTGTATAATCCGAAAAGTTAGTGTTTATTTATACGCTACGTTTCATATACTAGACCGTTGTGTGTCATTTACAAACAAAAACCTGAATACAAGAAATGGAAAATAAAACATACAAGAAAATATCTAATTGGTACCGAAAATTCCAAATTAGTAAATCACCTCAAATGAATTTAGTTTGGGGATTCTTTTTGTATACGCTCATTGGATTTATTTTACTGTCTATTCCTTTATTTCACAAAACCGATATATACTTTTTAGATAATTTGTTTATTTCGACTTCTGCAATTTCTACTACTGGACTTGTAACTATAAGCGTTTTCGATTCCTATAATTTTTTCGGTCAGTTTGTTATTATGGCATTAATACAAATTGGCGGAATTGGATATATGACGCTAACGACATACTATTTAATATTTACCACAAAAAAAATAACGCATTGGCATAGTAAATTAATAGGTGCGGAATTTACTTTACCCAATACAATTCAGATAAAAGATTTCATCAAAAGCGTTATTGTTTTTACTCTAATAATGGAAACTATTGGAGCTATACTTTTCTACTTTGCCTTTACCAATTCTGGAATGGGAAGTTTAAAAGCAATTTGGTTTTCAATTTTTCATAGTATTTCATCGTTTTGTACAGCTGGATTTGGATTGTTTAATGATGGTTTCGAAAGCTATCAAGACAATACTTTTATAAATACAATTATTTCTGTATTAGCAATTTCTGGTTCTTTGGGTTTTATTGTAATTACAGATTTGTGGTATCGAATTAGGGGTAAATCAAAAGAAATTTCGTTTACAACTAAAATCATTGTTTATGGCTTTTTGTTTTTGCTTTTTTTAGGTACTTTACTCATTTACACAACAGAGTCATCATCTATTCTCAGCTCAAATAGTTCACTAATGACCTCTTTCTTTCAAGCAATGTCAGCTATGACAACAGTTGGTTTTAACACTATACCTATAGGTGAATTATCCTTGCCAATATTGCTGCTTGTAACCTTTCTTATGTATATCGGAGCTTCGCCTTCGGGAACAGCAGGAGGAATGAAAATAACGACATTAACGGCAATGCTATCGATATTGAAAAGCCGATTGTTTGGTCAGAAAAAAATCACATTTTTAAACCGACTCATTCCATTTGAGAGAATATATGTTGCGACATCTACTTTTATGCTTTACACGAGTTTAATTTTCTTGTTTTCATTTTTACTTTCTTACTTTGAAAACTTTTCTTTTGAAAGCATATTATTTGAAGTAGCATCCGCTTTAGGAACTGTTGGATTAAGCACAGGAATTACAGGAGATTTATCTAATATTGGGAAAACATTGATAATTATTTTAATGTTTATTGGTCGAGTTGGAGTTCTAACTTTTGGATTTGCTTTGTTGCAACAAAAAGATAACGATTCTAAAAAAATCAGAGCTGATGATTTGGCTGTATGAAAAAATTAATTTTAAGAAAAATAGAAAAAAACGCCACACAACAATGGCTATAAGTAATTGCTTGTTCTCGCCTACTTTGGAAATTCCTGCGGAATTTCCAACTTGGTGTGTACTTGCAAAGTTAAGTGCGAACCCACGCAACTACTCATAGCCGAGACGTTAGCAACAAGCTGAAAAATGGAAAAGAAGACTTACATACTGACTATTCTAGCATTTTTGGTGGGGTTTGGATTATTTGCCTGTTCCTGCCCAGTGTATAAAAATCTCGAAATATTTCAGTTTGGGGAATTTGAACAATCGGAGTACATTTTCATCGGCGAAGTTTTGGAGTTTAATCCCGAAAAGAAAAGTTATCGAATAAAAGTGATGGAATCATTTAAGGGAACGGAAAACGGACTTATTTTCGAAGGGACTTATGACCAACAATGCGGTCCGATAATTAATGGACTTGGAAAATGGATTTTCTACGGACACACGGATTCGAACGGAGTACTGAAAGTTAACGAGTGCGGACTGACAAGAAGTTTTGAAAACCCAATCCACGATTTTCTGGACTTTGAAAAATCCGATTCTCAAATCAAAAAGCAAGCGCAAATGGACTTGGAGTTGGAAATCAAAAAATTGAGGAAAAAATAAAAGCCAGTTGCTAACAATGCCTATAGCAAATAGGGCGTAAAGCGATATATTTAAAGGCTTGGACATATTTATTAAGTCCGCCAAATCTTTTGGATTTGGCAATTAAAAAAATAAAATAATTACAAAACAAAAAGCTCTGGCTCGCAGACCAGACGGAAACGAAAAGTTTCCTTGCCTGCCCTACTTGCCATAGCCGAGACGTTGTAAGTAATTTGACCAAAAAAACGAAAATAGAACTGAATTTAGGGAATCCGAAAAGTGGATGGCTTCCAATTGAATTAAAGTCAACGGATTTTGAATTGGAATTTAATGCGTCAAATATTCCTGAAAATCCGACTGACAAACTTTGCGAATCTCTGATTTTAGCAATAAACGCAATCGAAACGGAAATATGCTGGAATTTGGAACCTGAATTTTATGTCTTTGAACTAAAGCAACACGGAAAAGAAATTGAGCTGAATATTTCAAAAAGTGGAGGAATAACAGAAAACCGAAATCTGATTTATAAACTGACTGGAGATTTTGAGTCTGTGATTTTACCAATGTACCGGAGTTTAAAAAAGTTCAATACGTTGGAATTTAAAAAAGCTGATTGGAAAAAAATTGACCAAGATAAACTTAACAAATTGACCGAATTAGTAGCGGAAAGAAAAAAAACTACTTACAACAATGTATAACCGCAATTACGGCGGATTCGACTACGTCCGAATCCACGCGGAATTGCTTCCGTCGGTCTCTGCCGAAAGATTGTTTAATTTTAACCCGTAACTGACGGTTATACGAGACCGTTGTACCACATTTGAAAAAATCAACACGAACTAAATG
This sequence comes from Cellulophaga sp. Hel_I_12, assembly GCF_000799565.1. Classification (NCBI taxonomy): domain Bacteria; kingdom Pseudomonadati; phylum Bacteroidota; class Flavobacteriia; order Flavobacteriales; family Flavobacteriaceae; genus Cellulophaga; species Cellulophaga sp. Hel_I_12. The sequence continues at coordinate 3,724,403 of NZ_JUHB01000001.1, read as the reverse complement.
AAATTGTTCCCAAATAAATATTTTAAAGCAGAATTGAGAAGTGATTATTCAATCTCAATGCAAAACTTAAAATCAAATACTGATATTACTGAATCACTAACTTCTGACTGGACAGATAAAGCATTTCGTGGACAAATAAATGATAACGGATTCAAAATAATATCGTCTGAAATAGGTCGTGGAGCAGTATGTGTTTTGATTGGAAAATTTGAGGGAAAAACTGGAGAAATAGAAGTTCGAATTCATAAAGCATTTAAAGTGATGTTTTCGATTTTAATGCTATTGCCAATTATCGGATTTGGAATTATTCTTTTTACTAACGGAATTGAAAAATCACTCGAAATAATTATTCCAATGATTATGGGAATTGTATTTGTAAGATTTGTATTTATAGAATTAAGTTTTCGTTTTATATCAAACACAGGAATTAATAAACTGACTGATATTCTAACGATAAAGGAATTGATTAAAAAATAAAAACGTGGTACAACACCTCATAAAATTTATGCTTACTTTTAAACTAAATAACGAACCGACAAACATTCAACAATCGATTTGCTACCACCGAAAAATCTCCGATTTTCCAGTCGCACAAATCTTATAAAAACTCGTTGTAAGTAATCTTGAATAACTAATGTTCAAAAGAAAAAAATTCAAATACACTGAACTTTCACCAAGAGACAGAATTCGGAAATTAATCGAAGAATTCGTTGAGCCTGAAATGACCAAACTTGGATTTAAACTTTTGAAATCGGAATTGACTTTTAAGCGAAAAATAGGGGAATTTACTCAAGAAATTCACTTTTCAAAAAATCGCTGGAATTTTGGTAATACTGTGGTTTCATTTTGGATAATATTATCGGTAAAATCTAATTTTTATGTGAAATGGCACGAAAAGACTTATGGTTTTAAACCAATGAATGAATTTGTAGATTCTTGGTATGATAATGATATTAAGACTTGGAATTCAAAATTTTGGGATGGTGGACATTATGATTTGACAAAATTTGACAATGTTAAACTAATGACTGACCTGACCAAAAACATTTTGAATATTGGTGTTCCAATACTAAATAAAATATCTGATTGGGAAAGTGCAGCTGACTACTTGTTTAAAGAAGAAAGATGGATACACGCAGCAAAAATATTTGACTTTTATATCATTTCTAATCAACCAAGAAAGGCAATTGAAACTCAAACCCTAATTGAAAAGTATTTTAAAGAACTTGATATTAAAGATGTGCCAAAGGAAAGATTTGAAGAAATACAAATAAGGAAAGACTACTTACAACAATACCTATAAGTAATGCGGATTTTAGTGCTAATTTCAATGGTTTGTGTATATTTTTAAGGTCGCCAAATCAGTTTGATTTGGCATTTAAAGCATAAAAAATAAAACGCAAACAAAATGCTTTGGCTACGTGCGCAGACGCAAAAAAAAGGATTCCTTGCCTCCGCACTACTCATAGCTTGAACGTTGGCAAACATAGTGGAAAAAATTACAAATGGACTAAAAACTCACGATTGAAACAAAGGATTGCACATATTGCATTAGTTGTAAAGGAATATGATGAAGCTATCGAATTTTACACCAAAAAATTGGACTTCGAACTAATTGAGGACACCAAACTGACGGAGGAAAAACGGTGGGTTATGGTTGCCCCTAATGGAGCAAAAGAATGTTGTTTATTGCTTTCAAAAGCTACAAATGGACAACAAACTGCGAGCATTGGTAACCAATCAGGTGGTCGAGTTTTTCTATTTCTATTTACAGATGATTTTTGGAGAGATTATAACAAAATGGTAGATAAAGAAATAAAATTTATAAGACCACCGGAACAAATGGACTATGGAATGGTTGCAGTTTTTGTGGACTTGTATGGTAATATGTGGGATTTACTAGAACCAAATGAAAAGAATAAGGGAGTTTTGGATTGAAATAGTTACGTGCCAATCTGAAGGGAAACTCCGTTTGCCAACAAAACCTATACGCAATGCGGACTTTAGGGCTAAATAAAAGGTCTGTGTATACTTATAAAGTCGCTAAATCTTATGGATTTAGCTTTAGAATAGAAAAAAACAAATCAAAACAATAAGCTTTAGCTTCGTACTCAGACGGAAACGAAATGGTTTCCTTGCCTCCGCACTACGCATAGCTAAACCGTTATACCACATTAGAAGAAAACTATGGCATTAATACCACCTTTTTTTATAGATACTGTAATTGCAATTGGAAAACAAACTGGAACTGATGCAGCAATTCGAAAGCAATGGATTGGAACTGGTTTTATATATGGAACATTTCAAAATGTTAATGCTGATGACCCTACAAAATCTGATTATAAAATACATCTTGTCACAAATAAACACGTTTTAAATAATCAAGAAAACATCATATTAAGATTCAATCCTCAAAATGGACAAGCTGCTACTGATTTCCCTCTTGCATTAAAAAAAGCAGATGGAACATATGTTTGGACAGGGCATCAAAACCCTCAAGTTGATGTTGCCGTTATTGGACTAAATGCGCAAATGCTAATTGATGCTGGTATGAAATTTTCATATTTCAAATCACAATCTGATATACTTACAAAACAAAATATGATTGATGAAGGAGTAAGTGAAGGAGATTTTATTTATGTTCTTGGTTATCCAATGGGAATGATGCCTTCTGACCGTCAACACGTTATAGTAAGAGGAGGGATAATTGCAAGGATTCGAGATGTTTTCGAAAATAGAAATAATTCATTCACAGTAGACTCTTTAGTTTTCCCAGGTAATAGTGGTGGTCCAGTAATTATAAAACCAGAGGCAAGTTTTATTCAAGGAACTAAAGTGATGAATAAGGCAGCGTTAATTGGAATAGTTAAAAGTTATATTCCATATACAGATGTTGCGATTAGCCAACAAACGGGTAAAGCAAGAATTACTTTTGAGGAAAATTCTGGTCTCGCAAATGTCGAAACTGTTGACAAAATAACTGAATCAATTACTGCTGACATAGCAAGAAATAACGTGGTATAACAATGTATATAAAAAATAGCGCAATTCATTGCTAAAACGATGGTTTGTGCATTTTTGGAAAGTCGCCAAATTTTTAAATTTGACAAATTCCCAAAGATAAAATAATTAGTTAATTTAAAAATTTGGCTTGGGTATAATCCGAAAAGTTAACGCATATTTTCAGCGCTACTTTTCATATACGAGCCGTTGTATGCCATATAAAACAGAAACGAAACAGTGAAATTAAAACGAAGAAGAAAACTAGTAACATATTTAAATATTTTAGACCAACCTGTCCGATTTAATCCTTTCGTTTTCAGTCGGACTTTTTTGTTATGGGCTTTACTTGGATTGATAGGTGGAGTAATTGCAGGAGCTTATTGGATTGGACTTGAGTTTCTAACTCATCAATTAGCTTTTTTTAGTGGTTGGGAAGTAATACCTGTAATGGCGATTTGCGGACTTTTAGCAGGTTTGATAATTCATTTCATTGGAGACCCAGGCGAAATACATTTGATTGTAAACAATATCCGATTTAATAAAGGAAAACTTGACCCTAAAAACAATCCTTCAATGGTTCTCTCTTCATTGCTATGCGTTGCGTCAGGTGGAAGTCTCGGACCCGAAGCGCCATTGGTTCAAGTAACAGGCTCAACAGGAACTTGGATAGGAAAATTGTTTCGACTAAAAGGAGAAGAATTAAGGTCGTTAAGTATCGCAGGAATGGCTTCAGGATTTACAGCTTTATTTGGTGCCCCATTGGGCGGCAGCCTCTTTTCATTAGAAATTCTTCATCACAAACACGCAGTTGAGTATTACAAAGCAATTATTCCTGCGTTTGTTGCAAGTTGCTTTAGCTATTTAGTTTTCGCCTTAATCATTCATTTGGGACTTGGTCCTATTTGGGATTTATCTGCTTATGAATATTCAGGGATTTTTGATTTTGGCTATGCAGTTCTCTTTGCAATAATCGGAGCAGCCTTTGGTTGGGCTTTTATTTTTTGCACCAAATTTTTCAAATCAATTTTCGAGAAAAAACCCATACCAATTTACATCAAAACGCTAATTGGTGGAATTCTACTTGGCATCATAGCATTTTACTTTCCATTAACCCGATATTTTGGACATCACGAAATTAACGAACTACTTTCAGGGAATTTTCCATTGACTTTATTGTTTGCTATTTTGATTTTTAAAATTATAGCCATCTCAATAACAGTAACATCAGGTTGGAGAGGTGGATTTATTATTCCGCTGTTTTTCGTAGGAGCTACGTTAGGACTAATTATCCATCAACTATTTCCGACAATAAATTTGACATTAGCGATAGTTAGCTGTATGGCAGCAATTAACGCTTGCGTAACCCGAACACCAATGAGTACAACCATTTTACTTGCAACATTGACAGGGTTTAGACATTTTATCCCAATCTTATTTGCAAGTTTGACAGGCTATTTTTTAGCTCCGAGAATACCTTTTATAAGTTCACAAATGGAGAAAGAATGAAAAAATACGGCATACAACATTGTATAAGCGTAATGCGGGCTAAAGTGCTAAATTTAAACAAATTGAATATTAATAAACATAAGGTTAAACCGAAAGTGAAGTGCTTCTAATCCCGCACTACGCTTATACTTGACCGTTAGCCACAAGCTGAAAAAAAATCCGAACTTCAGACAAAATTTATCGGAAAAGCCACCACACAAACAGCACATTTATTTTTTCCCAACGCTCAAAGCCCACGCTCAAAAAAATAAAAGAGCTGTTTTCGCTTTTGCGCTCAAAATCACGTTGACAAGATTGTTAAGAATTTGAAACAGAAACCTGGAAATTTTGCCTAATTTTTACGTTCTTTACAGATAACTATGGACAAACGATATTCAAAAATAAAGGACAAACTTCAAATTGTTGTTGACAAAAAAACCGACAACGATTTAGCCCATTTAACACATTATTTTCAAAATCACAAAAATGGTGTTTCCCAATATTTTCAGCCAACTGCAAAAGAATATCTAACCGAACTACACCAAAAATTAAACATAGTTGAAGAACCTGATTTTCAATATTACTTGCCAATAAAATGGGATATCCCTTTTCCACCACAAACGGAACCAAAATTTAAGTTTATTGACCTTTTCGCAGGAATTGGCGGATTGAGAATGGCTTATCAAAACAATGGTGGAAAGTGCGTTTTTACAAGTGAATGGGATGCTTATTCAAAAAAAACTTACGAAGCTAATTTTGGAGAAGTTCCATTTGGCGACATCACAGAAATTTCCGAAAAAGACATTCCAGACCACGATATTTTACTTGGTGGTTTTCCCTGCCAACCCTTTTCAATTGCAGGGGTTTCCAAAAAAAATGCTTTAGGTAGAGCGCACGGTTTTTTAGACAAAACCCAAGGAACATTATTTTTTGACATTGCAAGAATTTTAGAATATAAAAAACCTTCGGTTTTTATGTTGGAAAATGTCAAAAATCTTGTTTCGCACGATAAGAAAAAAACGTTTAAGGTCATAACAGAAACCTTAAGTGAATTAGGTTACAATCTTCACTATAAAATTTTAGACGGTCAAAATTACGTTCCTCAACATCGAGAAAGAATTGTAATTGTAGGTTTTAAAAAATCTGTGTTTAAAGGCAAAGAAACCTTTAAATTTCCAGAACCAACAAACGAGACTTACGCAATCAAAGACATTCTTGAACCTAAAGTGGACCCAAAATATACACTTTCAGATAAACTTTGGAATTACCTTCAAGAATATAAGAAAAAACACAAAGCAAAAGGAAACGGATTTGGATTTGGTTTAACTGACCTCAATGGAATATCTAGGACAATGAGCGCCCGTTATTACAAAGATGGCGCAGAAATCTTAATACCTCAAAAAGGTAAAAATCCACGAAGATTGACACCAAGAGAATGCGCAAGACTTCAAGGGTTTCCTGATAGTTTCATAATTCCAGTATCAGATAATCAAGCATACAAACAATTTGGCAATTCCGTTGTATCACCTTTATTTCAAGCAGTTGCCAAAAACATTGTAAAAGAACTTTCAAAAATAGATGAGTATAGTAGAAAAGGCAATCCAATCAGCGCAACAGTCTGAAATAGCATTTAGTAAATTCATTAAACCTAATGACACAGGCTCAACTGGTGGTCATCAAGCTGGTTTTCATTTGCACAAAAATTCGTGGCCTTTATTCTTTGAAACAGAAGGACAAAAAGGCAACAACAAAGACCTTTTTGCAACAATTAAATGGCAAGATGATTTTGAAACTTCAAGTAGATTTATCTATTATGGAACAGGAACACGTAATGAATATCGTCTGACACGTTTTGGTAGAGATTTCCCTTTTTTAACAGATGACAATGTTGGCGATTTATTAGTGCTTTGTAAGAAATCAAAAACCTACTTTGAGGCTTTTGTGTTAAGTAGTGACGAGGACATTGAAGATTTTTTTGCATCACTAAATATTTCTTCCACAGAAACAAATGGAATAATTCCTAAACAATTAGAGCAAACCGCAGAAGATAGTCTTGTTGAGTGTTTTCTAAAATATATCAAAACTCTTAAAGTTGACTTTCCACCGACTTTGGATATAGCATCAAATTCTCGTAATTGCTATCTAAACTCGTATGGAATCACTACAAATTATATAAAATCAAATCCTGATAAAGAAATTCTTAAATGGCTTGAAGCAGAGTATGACTTATTCAAAACATTGGAAAATGACCGCTATTCAGAGTTGATTAAAAAACCATTTACATCAGTTGAGAATTTAGTAATTTCCGCAAATACTATCCTCAATAGACGTAAAAGTCGGGCAGGTAAATCTCTTGAGCATCACTTGGAAGAAGTCTTTCGCATTTCTGAACTAATTTTTCAAACTCAAGTTACCACCGAGAATAATAAAAAACCAGATTTTCTTTTTCCGAATATAGAGGCATATAACAATCCGGAATTTGACAATGGGAAGCTAATATTGTTAGCATCTAAAACGACTTGTAAAGACCGTTGGCGACAGATTTTGAATGAAGCGGACAGAATTAAGACCAAACATTTATTTACATTACAACAAGGAATTTCTAAAAATCAACTTGAAGAAATGAAACAATATGATGTGCAATTAGTTGTGCCTAAAGCATATTTGTCGAGTTTCCCCCAAGAACATCGTGCAGATATAATGATTTTGGAACAATTTGTGAAAAAAGTGAATGCTACGCAGAATTAGCCAACGCTAAAAGCCATACGCATTTGCAATTCGCTCAATGCCAACACACCATCCAAAATTGCAAAAGAGTATGTCTTGCCAACGCTCAATCCGAACTGACAAAAAATATCGGAATTGAAAAGCAGAACGGAATAAAGCCAGTGGCTAACAATGTATATAAAAAATTGCTGGTAAGTGCTTAATTCATTGGGTTTTTCATATATTTAAAGTCAGTACTAAATCGAAAAAATTGCGCCTATCTACACGCAACTTTTCATATACTAACCGTTACCTGCAAGCAGTAAAAACAGAAAACTAGTCAAATTTTAATATACACAACTAAAACTAGCTTATTATGAAAAAAAAATTAAGTTTTATCGTATTGACCTTCTTGTTTATTTCTTCAATAAATGCACAAGAAGGGTTTAGAATAGGTATTAGTGTTGGTCCAACTTTAGGAGATTCAAGTGAATATTTCTCATATACACTTCAAGCTGATTTTCAATATTTGTGGAGTGTATCAGATGATATTTATATAGGAGCAACTACGGGTGCACTTGTATTTCTAGGTGAAGGCAATAATGCTGATGGCTCAGGTGGATTATTTAGTTCAATTCCAGATGTGTTTATTCCTATTGCAATGGCATCCAGAGTAAAGCTTTCAGAGTTATTTTATATAGGATTGGATATTGGTTATGCTCTAAATGCCAATGGGTTTGGTGATAGTGATGGTAGTTTTATAGATGAGGAAACTGGAGGGTTTTACTTTAGACCTTTATTTGCATATAAAGTAAAAGAAAAGTTAGACCTAGCGCTTTCATATACATCAATTAGTGAGAATGAAGATAATTCATCATCAATTAACCTTGGTGTTAATTTTGGGTTTTAAAATTTAAAAAGCAAGCAGGTAACAACGGCTATAGTTCATTGCTTCTGACTTTCCTAGCAGAAAGTCCTCGCAAATTTGCTATCTTCGGTTTACGACGGAAAATCCTTGCGGATTTTCACGCAACGAAACCATAGCCCAACCGTTGCCAGTAATTTAAAATGAACTATAGTATCTACATAATAATCGGACTTTTGTTTGTTCCGTTAGTGATATTTTTCGCTTATCGTAAAGATTACAAAAAAAATCCAACAGATTTTACAAAATCTATAAGAGCCGTTGGAGCTGTACTTCTTGCTATACTCTTATTTGTTGGGTTAAAAGAAGGATCAAAACACATAATTCCACTAAAAAAGAATTATGGAATTGAATTTAACTCTGAACGGAAAAACTTCGGGATTCCAACAATTGAAAAAGATTGGGAAAAAAATAAATATGAATCTGACCAATTCGCCACTTATTGGTGGAAGCCAGAACCTCGAATTGGACATTTCAAGAAGGTAATTGAGTTCGGATTATTAAACGCTAAATCAGAAACTGACTATTATCAAAACGACAGTATCGAAAAGACTTTTGCTTGGTCGAAATTTGACTATAACAAAAAATCGTTTGAATACTTTCTCGAAAAATCAAATGGCGAAATGGAAAAAATAGACAAATCGGAGTTTGAAAAATACATCTATAAATAAAAACTACTGGCAACACTGTATAACCGCAATTACGGCGGATTCGACTGCGTCCAAATCCACGCGTAATTGCTACCGTCGGTGCTTATCCGAAAAACATTAAATTTAATCCCGTAACTGCGGTTATACTAAACGTTGTGCTTCATACCTGAAAACCAAGAATGGAAATAGAAAAAGGTTTTAAAATAGATAATCCGAATGTATTTATTCCTTGGAATATAACGAGAAAGAACTCGTTGAATTATTTAAGGAAACGGAATTGAAAAATGTGACGGCTGGATATTACTCAATCTCTTGTGAATCACTTAACGGATTGCAATGCTTAATCGGATTTCACTTTGAACCGAGGAAAAAAGGATTTTTAAATGAGTTAGAATTCTTTAGAACAGATTATAGCGACCAAATAAAATCATTCGATGACTTCCAATCTCATTTTGAAAAAGCATTTGGAAATCCAACTGGAAAATCGAAAGGGAATGATGGATTTGACAACTATGAATGGTCAATTAATGGAATTAAAATAGTGCACTTTGTTTTTGACCGTTTCGGTCCAGAAGAACATATGAGAATAAAGTACGAAAGCACAACACCGTATAAAAATAATTGCGGTTTAGTGCTTAGCCAAAGGTCGTTGCGTGTTTGTAACATCTGATTTTCCTTCGGAAAATCCTCGCATACAAACCCGCAACTATTCTTATACATAAACGTTGGGCACAAGTAAACTGAAAATGGAAAGTTTATGAAAAATGAGTTAAAATCATTAAATTAGAATATGATTTTAGATACTAAAAGACTTGTTGGTTGGATTGTCTTTGTGATTTGCACTTTACTAATTCCGTTTATTGCAATGAGATTTACTGATGAAATAAACTGGGACTTGACCGATTTCTTAATAATGGGAATTGTATTGATCGGAATAGGAATCGCCTATGAAATTGTCTCGATAAAATCAAAAAAAACCACCTATAAAATTGCTTTTGTAATAGGACTTTTGGGTGCCTTTTTGCTATTTTGGGTGAATGGTGCTGTGGGAATTATAGGCAGTGAAAACCAAGATGCCAATCTTTTGTTTGGGGCAGTTTTTTTGGTAGGTCTGGTAGGTGCTCTGATTTCTCGATTTAAGGCCAAAGGAATGTCAAAAACTTTATTAGTTGCATCTGTTGTTCAAATGATGGTACCAATGATAGCAATAATTATTTGGCCACCATCAGAAATTTCATGGTCACCAAGTGTGACTGGAGTTTTTTTATTAAGCGGATTTTTTGCTTTTCTGTTTTATTTATCGAGCATGCTATTTAAGCGCTCTGCGAACAATCAATTGAATTTGCACTAAACAAATAAAAAACCTGTGCCCAACAACGGCTATAATTAATGCGGGCTTTGGTGTTTAGTTCAGTGCTTTGAGTATATTTATAAAGTGCGCAAAATCAGTTTGATTTTGCTTTGAAAGCTAAAAATTAAAACAAAAAAAACTGCTTTTGCTTAGTGCTTAGTTGGAAATCCGTCGGATTTCTGCCCCGCACTAATCATAGCCCAAACGTTGTGTGTAATGCAAAAAAGACAGTGCCAATGATTAAAAAGTGGTTACAAGACATATTTGATTCAAAACCGACAATAGAGGTTAGAGAATGGAGAACAAAAAATTCTATTCTCAAATTTCTATCTTCTCGCTTAGACAATAATGGCAATTTAGCAGAAACAACAAATGACCTGCCTGATGAAAAAAAAGAGGATGAGAATATAAGGTTTGCTCCTGGACTTATGGATGCAATGTTTGGGGCAGATGATTCAGGTGATTCTAAAAAGAGAATTGTTGAACTTACAAAGCACTTAAAAAAAATTGCGAAAAATGGAGACAAAATAAGCGAACAAGAGTTTTATAGATTAATTACTGAAAATGAAGGTGTAATTGGAATTATTGACGAGTTTTTGCAGACAGTCGCAAATGAAGCATTATCTATTAAACCTTATCTGTTCAATTATGCAAAAGATTTAGCAACGAAGACTAATAAAAGAAACGCTGTAAAGTTCGGGATTGCGATTTTGGGGTTGTGTCAAAATAAATCTATTCTTAACGATATAAAAATTCTAGGATTGCACGATGAATTTACCGTTTATTCATCGATTGCAATTGCCAATTTATCTGACAATGCTGAAAATGACCTTTGGGAATTAGCTCGAAAAGTAGATGGTTGGGGGAAAATTCAATTGGTCGACAGATTAGCAAATCCAGAATCGAGTGAGCCAATAAAAGATTGGTTAATATCAGATGGTTATAAAAACAATATTATGTACGAATATTTGGCTTACACTTGTGCAGTCAATGGTGAATTACATAAAAAAATAGAAAGCGGAAAAATTGAACACAAACTTTATAAATCAGCTTCTGACATTATTGAAGCACTTATCGTGGAGCATAGTCCTGCCGAAGATATTACTACTTATTCTTTTGCTGCACAAGTAATTCACCACTTCATAAGGCATTCAAAAACACACACGACCGACATTTCAGACTTTAATGCTTTACATAAAATTAAAGACTTTCTTACTGAGTTACAAAACGATATTGGAGAGCAAAAGAAAAACGGTTGGAATCATGATATAATTTCAAACTGTATAATTGAAATTGTTGGAATTTTAAAAAGCAAAGAATGGAAAGTTGTTGCATATGAAGGATTGAAAAGCAAGGACAATGTGATTTATTGGAATGCAAAGCAAGCATCTGAGAAATTAGGAATTGATTTATGGGAAACTGTTTGGGCAAAGCTGGAAGAAAATCCACTTGACAGTTCAGCTTGGTATGATGTTACACACTATAGTTCTCCTGTACATTCGGACAAAATTATAGACTTTGCGCTTAGACATTTACCCATTGATGAGTTAGCGTCAGGAGTAAAAGATTCGAATGGATTTGGTGATAATTACGATAAGCATGCCAGTCTTGAGAATGCAACTACCTTTTTGGAGAATTATCCCAAAAAAGGAGAGAAGATTATTATGACAGCTCTTAAAAGCCCAGTAACAAGAAATAGAAATATGGCAATCAAAGTTTTGGATAAGTGGAAACTAGAAAATTGGTCGTCAGAAATTGAGAAAGAAATAAGACACTTAAAAGAAATTGAACCAAATATAGACACGAAAGAGAATATCGTAAGATTAATAAAAGGACAAGAATTGAAATAAAGCACGAACACACAACAATATATAAAAATAATAGCCGAGACAGTAGTAAATTCAGGGGTTGTAGTCCGCTTCGACTTTCTTGTAACTTGATAGGAAAGTGCCACGAAGTCGTCTACTATTCTTATACTAAACGTTGTAGTGCATTTGGGTACGTTAAAGGGACATCCTTTACAAATTTAAAGGCACATAGTTTACACTTTTAAAGACTAATTTTCTGAATAAAACTCAGAAATTATGCCTTGGAAAGAAACAACAACTATGGAACAAAAAATTGAATTTATTTGTGAATGGCGGACTGGAAAATACACCATTACGGAATTATGCAAAAGTTTTGAAATCTCTAGACCAACGGCTTATAAGTTGATCAGCAGGTTCGAAAAACAAGGTTTTGAAGCCTTAAGAGAACAGTCCAGAGCTCCAGGAAAACACCCTAATGCAACCAATCAAAATATCGTTGATGGTATTCTAAAACTAAAGAAAAAACACAAGCATTGGGGAGCAAAAAAAATTAAGGAATTGTTGTTTAACGAGTTTACAAAACAAGAAGTGCCTTCTGTGGTTACAATTCACAACATCCTAAAGAAAAACGGTTTAGTATGCCCGCAAAAAAGGATGCGAAGAGTTAAACCGGTATACCCTATTTTCGACCCAAAAGAGTGTAATGAAGTATGGAGTGCGGACTATAAAGGAAAGTTTTTAATGGGCAATAAAATCTATTGTCATCCACTTACTATTGCTGACTCTAAAAGTCGATTTCTATTTACCGCCAAAGGCCATTATCATGAAAACCTAAAGTCTGCTAAGGCTGAATTTACAAGGGTCTTTAGAACCTTTGGCATCCCTAAACAAATACACACAGACAACGGTAGTCCCTTTGGTTCTGTACGTACCATTCAACGCTTTACGCAGCTCTCGTATTGGTTTATTGAGCTGGGTATTACACCTGTTTTTTCAGACCCTGCTCATCCGGAACAAAACGGAAGACATGAACGCATGCATCGAGATTTAAAAGCAGCTTGTGCCAAACCCTCGGCTTATGATTTAAAAGCCCAGCAAAGGCGTTTAAATCACTTTGTAAAGGAATATAATCACATAAGACCACATGAAGCATTAGACATGAAAACTCCTGCTGCTATACATGATTTTTCTACTAGACCATTCCTTGAAAAAATACCTAACTTTGATTACGATGCGCAATACAAAGTGCTTAAAGTAACTCAAAATGGATCTATCAGATGGAAATCTTATTATTGGGTATATGTAACCGCAGCTTTAACAGGGAAATACATAGGTATTCAAGAAATGGGTAATGGTATTTGGAGGGTATTTTATAGAAACGTATTTTTAGGTTTCTTTGATGAAAAGTATTTAAGAAATAAACAACAAGCAACAAGGCTAGAAACTAATTTAGTGTAAACCCTAATCTTTAACTTGTGTAAACTATGTGCCTTAACGAACATTTGAGAGCAACCTAATGAAAATCAAGAAACTGATATTAATAATGGGAATTTTAAGTAGCGTTTTCGGATTTAGTCAAAACAAAAATCTAATTGAACTGACTTCAAATCAAGACGCTGAAGAAGGTTGGCAAGATTTAATTTTCACAATCACTAAAAAGGAAAAAATAGACAATGGATTTTGGAGTTTGACTTGTAAAGCAAAATATGAAAATCAGATTGTTGGACTAAAAATCAATATTGCGGACGGAATTCCAGCTGGAATCGTGAATAATGAGATTGATAATACCAGATTTGTAGAAAACGGGATTAAAATACAATCAATCGGAACTGAAAGCGATAAGCTAATAGGTATAATTTCTAAACTTTACGGACAACCTAAACAAACGAAATTCTCGACCGAAAAACTGACTTTCACAATATTTCCTTTAAACCGAGAAAACGCAACTTTAGAAAATGGTCGATTTAAATTTAAGCTGTTTTTTGACGACAACAATGAGCAAAATCTATACGCTGAATTCTATCTAAATCCTGACTTAAAAAACGGAACTGTCGAATTGAATGAAAAGGATGAGGAATATCGCCAGAATATTGTAAAACTGTTATCTGAAAAATGAAAAAACGCACTACAACAATGTATAACCGCAATTACGGCGGATTCGACTACGTCCGAATCCACTTGGAATTGCTAACGTCTGTGCTAAACCGAAAATTAACGCATATTAACCCGTAACTGCGGTTATACGAACCGTTGTGTTTAATGCAAAAAAATGACATACGAATTAACCAAATCTGAATTCGAGAATACTTTCGGGAATAAAATGACAGACATAACCCCAATGGAAATTGAGGAACCGATTGACATTTGGGACTATGTTAGAGAATTGACTGAAAAGAAAGTAATTAATCAAATAACTTATGAAAGTGAAACAGTCGAATATGTCTATCGAAATGACCAAAATACATATGACCATATATTGTTGCCAACAGACAAGGAAAATATTTACATAGTAATTGTTATTAATTTAAAAATGAATAAAATTTTTGGTCATCAAAAGTTGGACTTGAACAAAAAATATCCTACCGAATAAATGATAATTCGTCCACATAAAATATTAATGATTAAGAAAAACTTTATCGGATTCTCACTTGATGATGATATCGAAAATGATGAAGAAACTATCCCCGATTTTGAGAAGTTTAAAACACTAAATTCAGCGGAGCAATATTATCTTGCCGACAACTACAATTGGGATGATGGAGCAGTCGTTTTGCAATGGATAATTAACAGTCCGAAATGTGACAAAGGAACAGCATGCAAAATTTTTTGGAATGCTGAACCAGACTATTATTATGACTTTACAGCTGAGACAATCGACCAATACGAAAAAGATATTTGGAATTTACTTCAGAGCATTGTGAAAAGGTTTAAAGAAAATGATTTCGCAAAAAGCCGATTTAAGTTTAACCCGACCGCAGAAGGTTATAAAACGGACTGGCCAACTAAATTTGATATTTGGGAGATTCCAGCTGATTTGAAAAATGGAGTAATTGGAAAAAAAACCGTTCGTATTTGGTTTATGCAGCATTTAACCTATGAATGATTTATTCTATCTTTTATCCAATCAGTTGAGATTCAAAACTTCTCAGAGAAAAATGAATATCGTAAAATAATTTCACTGCAAAAACTTCATAATTGATCAATATACTTTTTAATTCGTATCAAAAGGTCTTCAAAGTTAGGCTGTCCAGCATAATAAAGTGATGCAGTAGCTTTATATCTTTTTTTGAAAGTTTCTCTGATATCCATATCGTTTAATAAAAATGCTTCATTTTCTGAAATAGGAATCTCGAAATCCACTTTAGGAAAGCGCGTTTTTTTATGCTTATGATATGCTGGTTTTCCTATAAAATTTTGTACTTCTTCTAAGGCTAACAAACAATATACATCGTAATATTGTCGCATTAGATTAGCCCGTGGTGGTTCTCCACTTTGCTCTTGTCTGTATTTAGTAGCGATTGTTTGCAGTTTCTCAATGAATGTATAACCAGGATGGTAACATACAACATTATTGGCTCGATTATCTACAATACTGATTCCCGAAGTATTGTATGCTTTATCAAAGGCCCAGGAACTTATTTGTAATTGTTTGTTTGGAGTTACTGTATCAAAACCTGCTTCCAATAAAATTCCTTCTTTGATACCTTCCAAATTTCCCGTTTTAGCCTCATAAAAAAGCCGAATTCCACCACTACGATAATAAGATTCATCGTCAAAAGCAGTATCTCTTTCTATTTTTACAATACCATCAATCTCGAGATGTTCAGCAAGCCAATCATAGAATTCCTTACGAGATTGAATACTATTATCCTTGGTATTTTTGGGATTTTCATTCACTTTTAACGCCATCGGAGGTTTGATATGAATGTCAATATCTTCAGAAAATCGATCGATAATTTTATAGCCTTTAGATAAAGAAGTTCCGCCTTTCAATTCAAAATCAAAACCTTGTTTTTTCAGACCATAAAGCACATGCATAATCCAGTAATCCTTTTCAATTAATTGAATTTGAATATCTCTTTCTTGTCCTATAATTCGCAATAGATTAATAAAATCAAGATGCTCATGAAGATAGTTACTAGGCATAAGAACTGCGTTTAATGAATTAAGTCCGTGCTAAACACTTTTTTAGCTTGTACCCCACCATAGTTTTTCACTGCTTTTAGAAGCTTCGCAGTATTCAATGTTTTAGCCCTGTCCTTCACATTGGTTAGTACTTCATTGGGGTCTTCAGCGAGTTTATCAAGATTGTTTACCAAATCCACCAATAAAAATTCCGTAGTTAATTTTTTAGGAAAACGAGGTTTTACATGAAAAAAAAATGTTCTACCACCTAATACAAATTTCCCATGCCTTTTATGATTATAGACTAGGCGTTTGTTATACAATTGTGTAGTACCTACTCCTAAGGTATTATAATCATTGGGAGACATTAATAAAAACTCATCTTCTTTCAAAAAACTACGCACTAGAGTTTCTTCATCCGGAGGTGCTACCCCAAATGCCGTCTTTCTAGGATAATAGTAGAGTCCAGGAGAAAGCCTCTGTAGCGTTTTATCTTCTAAAAGTTCTGCAATATGACGATCAACCGCATTGGACCAAAGTTCTAGCTCTACCCTACGATATACTTTCCCTCGCCTTAAATGTTTTGTTAATTCCTTTATCTTACTCATACTCCTTCTTTTTTAATTATTACATTAACAAAATCTATACTATTTTGCATTATTTATAATTAAATATTCATGCAAATATACAATTAATTTTTAATATATGTTAAACTATGCTTAGCTTCAAAAGCTTAAGATTCAGCACTAAGAAGAAACTACTTACGTGCTTTTTTTTTATAAAAATATCATTCTAAAAATTATCCTAGTACTGTCTTCACCTCCCGGTAAACCCTTTCTAAATTCAGTCGTAGCTCTTCCGCTGGATAGTCCACTTTTATCTTTGGGAGTTCTTTTTCAATCTTTTGAAGGGTAAATTTCACCTTTCTATCTTTCCCATCTGCAAAAGCAACAAACTCTCCTTGTTTCAAACGAAAAAATATAGCAGCTCGACGCTTAGCCACTTCCTTCTCCCCTTTTGTAATCCGGCTATCTAAAGTCAAGCCACTACTCCTACTGACGCTTTTAGTCGGTATTTTTATCAGTTCAAAAAACTGTTCGTAATATTTAGCGGTATCTGGATCATTTACCTTTCCAAAGAATTGATAGGAAAGATTGCTTAAAATGGCTTTACTCGCTTTATCGCCATAGAGCATATCATTCTGTATTTTGTCTTGCATCACGTATATAGTTGTGATATCATAACTTCTAAGTGTAGCTGGAATTCGGTGCATGTTTAAGAGTTTAATAGTAGGAGCTTCTTCCATTAAAACGAACGCAGAGCGACGATGCCTAACACTCATTTGTTTGATGACGGTATGCATAATGGTCGCAATAATAGGCGCATAAGCAGTTTCATATTTAGGATTATTAACCATAGAAATGATCCCAAGATTGGCATCACTATTAACATCCAAAGGCACCTCGTCTTCTGATAGCACCATAAACATTTTTTGAGAGCCTATTTTTTTGAAGGCGTTAGCCAAACTACTTTTTACCCCTGCTGTTTGCTTTTCAGAATCCACCCCGTTAATAAAAGCACTCGCCATACTTTTGGCTGTTAAATCCGAACTTAAAAATGCCATTAACTTTCGGGTGTTCATGGTTTGGAATATGGCAATAACATGAGGTAAAGTACATAGTTCAGGATAGCTTGTTTTTAATTTCCAAATCAATCCTGCTAATAAGCCTTCCACAGCATCATTAAAAAAACGAGAAGTAGCATTCATAGATGTTCCTTGCTCTAGGAGGTTTTCAATGAGTACCCTTGCCAATTCATTAACACTTTCTTCGTTAGGCAAATACCTAGGAGCAATTGGATTTACCTTATGATGAATAGCATCAAATGAAATGGTGTAGAACTTTAAGTTCTCCTTATTTTTAAATAAAGGATAGGCTATTTCTGTCAGTTCAAAATCCTTATAATCATGAATAATTCCACAAAAATTGTGTCTACTTAGATGTTGTAAAAGATTATACACCACACTCTCTGTTTTTCCACTCCCCGCGGATCCGATAATAGAAACACCACGTTTAAGATTTTCTATTTTTAAACGGCCATATTTAAGCTTAAAATTGACCCGATATTTCTTAGCGATCTGAGCATTCTCATCCTTATAAAAGAATAAAATCCATAGCATAGCGGTAATAAGTATAGGCAATATGATATATAAAATACTGTTGACTAGTGTTGTATTCATATTCCAATAGATCCAGATTCAATGGCTTTCCCAACACCTCGTTTTAAATACTGTACTGCTTTGAGTACCAGTTGCACTTTATTGGTGGGAATATTCATCAAAGGAGTAGGCAATCCTGCCTTTCCTAATAACTTAAATGCTAGTGCTTTTTCATTGGCAGGCAATCCCATGATATTCGTGTAGTACTGTTTAGTGTCCTTAATAAACAATTTTCGGGATACATACTTTTCCACATAATTCCGTTGATACTTAAATAAGGAATCAAAACGTTTTTCTGCATTTCCATAAAAGGCATCCCGATTAAAACCTCGTTTTACGGTTTTTCCGTGCAGCGTAGTTTCTGAAGCCTTGTATTTACTTCCTGGGGATAAGCTATACCGGTTAGATTGGTCTTTTCTACTTACAATAATATGAATATGAGACTGTGCTCCTTCTTTTGCCATACCTTGTGCTATTAGTTTTCCATTTCGTTTATGAGGAGCCTCTTCTATGAGTTGCTTTATCCTTTGATTTCTGATTTGGATATTCCCCTCTCTTGTTCCGCTTTTTATTTCTTGCATCTCGTTTTGCAGGCGTACGATTTCTTTGCGGAAAGGCGCATTTTCTTGTATGACTTTGTCGGTGCCTTTATAACTTCGTTCGTGTTCCACTTTCGCATAATATTTTATATCGTTTACGGTGATTGGCTTCCCATCTATTTCTCGATGAAAAGCTTTGGCATAGTCTTCCATAATAGCTCTGGTATATTCCTTTAAGGCCTCAGGATTATTTTGCAAGTGCTTTAATTCTGCCTTACTTGGACTTACGGTAATGGAATAAAAACGCGGTTCTGTTTTTTTGAGCTTGGCGGTATTTGCATCAATATCTTGAATGACTTCTCGACCAGAAAAATCAGCTCCAAAATGGTTGAAAAAATGTTCCTGTTCTTCCATGGTCTTCCCTTCATTTTCCTTCTCAAGATATGCTACAAAATCAACTACAGAAGCTGAATATTTAGCTCCCGATTTCTGTGCTGTTATCGTGATGTACATCCGTTAATTTTTGTTTTAAAATTGCCATTTGTTCTTTCGAAATGTTTAACCTATAGTGTCCAGTTCCAAAACTATTTCGAACAAAAACGAGTTTTTTAAACAACATTGTTGCTGCTTGTATTCTTTGTTGATTTGATTCCTGCGATTGACGATAGACTTTTTTAAAATAATCTAATTCTTCATTTTCTGTGCTAAGTTTTGGACTCTGAAAATCAAAAACTTCCTCCTCTTTTTCCAGATGAGCTGTTTCTTCAAACAAAGATTGAAGGATGGCGGTGGTTGGTTTATGATGTATTTTTTCAATATTTTTAATGATGGCAATGACCGCATTGGTGCGTTGCGTTATTTGTCTTTTCAGGGAGGAGATTGTTGTTCCTAAGTTGTCTTCTGGTGAAACCCCATTAAGTTCAAAAAAATCAACCATATGCTTAAGCGTCATGGATTGCGACTTAGAAATGATTCTGCAATAATTCCTAAAGCGTTTAGCCACCGAAGATTTTATCTTGATGGTCTCAAATTTTTCTTTTTCATACCCTTTGTCCATTTTTTAGTAAATAAATTATTGCTTTCATTGGGCTGCGAGAGTTTTTTAGTAAAAGGTTGTAAAATCGCCCCTAAATCAATAGCCTTTAATCCCAATTATATCAAGGGATTACAGAGAAAATCGAATAGTGTAACACCGCTTTGCGTGTTACCCTCTTGCTTTTCGATTTTCGTCCCGCAGGGACCAAAATATTCAAACCACTGAAATTCATTTCAATGGCTTTGTTTTTTGAAACCCTGCTTCTTTAAAGTTATAGGAATGTCTTGTAAAACAAAAACGAGGAATGATGGCAAATGACATGGTATGGTGCCTAATTTTATGAAAATAAAATACTATTGAATTTCAGACGTCAGATTTGCAATTTCAATTCCGTACTAATTGAAAAAAAACCTCTGAGAATTCAAAGGTTTTAGTGGCAACTAATTCCAAAAAAAATTAGTTTAAATATTAAAAACATACGGATAGAATATAAATCTAATAATACTAGATTTCCATTCCTGGGCAAGTTCACTTCTTAGGATTTTAAAACAGGTATACTTTTCTCCTAATTTATTCAAATTAATCAGTTTTCTACCTACAAATGAAAACCCATAAAAATATACCTCGAATTTTCAATGGTTTAAACTTTAGTTCTGAAGAGTGAAAAAACAAACATTATGCGCTATGTTTAGAACCTTTATTGATGCTTAAAGAGATTATTTTCTCTAACAATAAATCTTTATCCACTGGCTTTGTCATATAATCATTCATACCCAAATCACTAACTTTCTGTCTTGTTTCTTGCAAGGCATCAGCAGTTACGGCTATAATAGGAATACAAGCGACGAGTTTACCTAATACACCACTTCTAATTATTCGAGTAGCCTCGTAGCCATCCATAATAGGCATTTGTAAATCCATTAAAATAAGGTCATAAATATCCTCTACTAGAGCATCTAAGGCTTCTTGTCCGTTATTTACAACCTTGAAACTTACGTGAGGAAAACTTTTCAAAATTTTACGCATCACCATTTGATTAAGCTTATTGTCTTCAACTATTAAAACATGTTGAGGAATTAAGGCATCTAAATTGGTTTTTAGTTCAGTAACATATTCATTTTCTTTGATACTATTCTTTAGAGGTAATTCTATACATATAGCTGTTCCTTTATTGATTTTGCTATCTATACTTATAGTGCCATTAAAAAGTTCTACTAAATGTTTAACGATAGTTAAACCTAAACCTATACCCCCATACTCACGCGAATGATTAGATCTCATTTGACTAAAGCTTTCAAAAATAGTTTTTATGTTTTCCGGATCTATGCCAACTCCTGTATCTGATATTACAAAAGAAAAAAGACAAATATCCCCGGGTTGTTGACATGTGGTTACATCAAAACTAACACTTCCTTTTTTAGTGAATTTTACTGCATTTGCCAATACATTGTTTACGATTTGTATAAATCGTTCTGGATCACCATTAACCTTTGTTGGGATTTCTGAATTCATATGAAAGTTGAAACCCAAACCTTTTTTAGTAGCTTCAGCCTTCCAATTATTACTTAATTGATTTAGGATAGAAGAAGGACTAAAATTTTGAAGATTCAATTCGAGTTTATTTTTTTCTATCTGTTCAAAATCAATAATGTCATTCACATTACTTAGTAAACTTAAAGATGCATTTTTAATGATTTCAAATTGTTCTCGGGTTTCTTTGTTATTAAGATTTCCTAACTGATGTTCAGCTATTCCCATAATGGCATTAATGGGTGTTCTTAATTCATGACTCATATTAGACATGAAAAATGTTTTTAATTGACTTATCTCTTGTGATTTATGAAGGGCCTCTGCTTGAGAAATTTCCTTTTCCAATCGTAAATTTCCAATCAAATTGGTCATGGACAAAGACAGGAAAATAACTTCAAAACCAGAACCAAATTTAGCACTATTCAAGGTATAAAAATTATTGGGTAGTAAACTCAAATTATTCATTACAAACCCGAGAAGACCTAGAACCAAAAAAAATATTCCTATAAAGAAATAGGTGTCAATATCAATCCCCTTAAAACGCATTGTGATTAGGGTTATTAAAATTAAAATCAAGCTAAAAAGTCCGTTCAAATTACTTAATGGATACGCAATTTCCAATGTTCTATCGTTTATAAAAAGCAGTAAAAACAACAAAGCTAATATTGTATAAATAACATAAAATGCTGTTTTAAAGTTCTTCAGTTGTATGCCTATTTTTAGGAAATGTTCACAATATTTCAACAAGAAAAAATTAGAAAATAATGCCGTTATAAGAACTGCCCTACTATTCAAAAAACCTCCACTTGGCAACAAAAATTCAAATATAAACCCATCTAATGCCGCTTGCATAAATGCAATGGAAAACACATATAAGCCATAATACAAAAATGCACTTTCTTTAAGACTTGTATAAAAGAACAAATATATTACCCCTGCTAAAAACAATAAACCGTAGAATAATCCAAGAAATAATTGTTGATTGTAGTTGGTATACCAAAATAAGGGTTCTGAATAGAGATTAAGTGGAATATTTAATGTTTCCCCGTCACTATTAAAATGTAGATAAATTTGTTGGATAGAATTAGCAGGTAAATCTAATTTAAAAATAGTGGCTCTATGCGCCACTTGCCGGTTGTTAAAAGGGATTTTATCACCACTTTTAAAAGTTTGAATTTCATTACCATCTATTAGATATAATTCTGCCTTATCGGTTATAGGTCTTGCGGTTTCCAAATAATAGGTCATCGAATTTTCTGAGCTATTTTCTAGCCTAAATCGAACCCAAAAATTATCTGTTGTAAAGCCAACACTATGGTTTTCAGATTCTAAAATATTACCTATAAAAAGGGAGTCTTTCGCAACCTCTTGTAGGCTTAAATCAGCACTACCTGAATTATAAAAAGTTGCATATTCAAATAATTGACCTTTACTTTTAAGCGGGTCAAAAACATCATTTTGGGCATATAGACCAATACCTATTAAATAGGTAAAAAATAGTAGGTGTTTCATGTTTGGGACATTTAACTTCATTGAAATTAGTTATAAAATATTTTTTAATGCATTTTTTATTGTTGAGTTGAATGCTTTTCTAGTTGTATTGCTTTTTTTTGACTATTTCAAATTAAAATAAGCTCGGCTGTATTATGATTATTTTATTTAGAACCATATCCTATTGATACCTGCGCTATATCAAAAATTCATATCTTAAAATATAAATGAATAAATGTGAACTTTACAGGAATGTTAATCCCTTTTTATTCCAAAAAACCTCTGATTACTCAGAGGTTTTAGTGTTATTAATTTGCCTAATGTAAATTCAAATATTAAAAACATACTGATAAGAATATAAATTTTATAATACTTGACTTCTATTTCTGGGCAGGTGCACTTCATAAGATTTTAAAACAGGTATAATTTACTCTAATATATTTTCGAATATCATGGACAAATTTAAGTTCAACATCTTTCTTGGAGGTTTCCAAAAGTCAGTTTTGTGCTTATTCCTTTAAATCTGTAAAATTTAGATATACCATGGCTTCCAATTTTATAATTAGTTTAGTATTCGCTTGGTAGCATCAGGGTATTATTTACAAAAAATAAGCGAAGTTCGTCTAATGGAAAATCGGTTACTCTATATCCATGTTTTTCTAAAAGGTTGTCATTTCCATCGGTGTAAATTATCTCTGCTTCATAACCGCTTAAATCCTGTTTTTCTTTGGACAATCTTTTAAAGTCGATGGTTACAAACTCGCTTCTATTCATCAAACTTTTTGCTATTACAGAAGTGTCGGTAATCAGCCAAAAACACTCGGCAACCTCGGATAAATATTTCAATCCATCTGTAAAAAGTGTTCGTATCAGTGGAATTTGGTAGCACATTTCTGTTCCATGAAAATGCTGTAATTCTTCTTTAATTTTGTTACTTTGTACTGTCATTGTGTTCTGTTTAAAAAGTTCATAATGTCTATCAAAAAAAAGGGCGTTTAAATTCGGGGACGCCCTTTTAAATTGTTTTAAAAATTACTAGTCATTTTTAGTGCCAAGTAATAGTATTTCTCTTGCTTCCACTTCGGTCACATAGCGATCGCTTCCATCATCGGTGGTATATTTCCGAGTTCTGAGTTTTCCTGTTACGCCCAACTCTTTTCCTTTGCTTACAAATTTTTCGATAATTTCGGCGGTCTTACCCCAGGCTACAACAGTATGCCAATCTGTATTCTGAACTTTTTCACCTTTGCTATTTTTATAGCTTTCGTTGGTAGCGATGGAGAACCGAGCCACTTTTTTGTTGTTGTCAAGGTTTGTAATGGTTGGCTCTTGTCCAACATTTCCGATTAACTGCACATGATTTTTTATAGTACTCATAATCAAAGAATTTATAGCCTGATAGCTTCAGACCTGATTAATAAAAGACCACTTGAACCATTCAAGTAGTTTGCCTTTATATTTTTTGAAGGAGATTTACTTATTATATCCAGAGCGTTTTCCTTTTTTTGTTTTTCCTTTTGTGCTGCTTCCTTTTTGTTGACTTTATATGATTTCATGATTTGTATTTTAGATGTACTTCCCATAGAGCCGTCACTGTTACCTTCTTTTTGTTGCTTTGTGTGCTTCAATATTTAAGTTTGTTGCGACATATAAAAAGAGTGAGCGTAGCCTGCGCTGAGCGCAGTCGAAGCGAGCCTGATTATGCTGTCG
This sequence comes from Cellulophaga sp. Hel_I_12, assembly GCF_000799565.1. Lineage (NCBI taxonomy): Bacteria > Pseudomonadati > Bacteroidota > Flavobacteriia > Flavobacteriales > Flavobacteriaceae > Cellulophaga > Cellulophaga sp. Hel_I_12. Next base: position 3,699,826 of record NZ_JUHB01000001.1, on the reverse strand, counting down.
TTCAAACTTAAATCTTGTAATTTTGCGAGCAAAAAAAGGTATAACAGTGATGGATTGGGTGTTACTTTTAAACTTATAGTGAACTACAAAAACACTGGAAGCAACATAAAATGCAACAAGGTTTTTTAGCGGACTTAATGCTTAATTTTTAGATTGGGAGCACAACGTTCCAGGCTTTATCTAGCAGGAATTAGTGAAGTAGAAATCTAAAAATTTAGCATTGTGTCCAAGGCCTTTGGTAATGAAGCTCTTTTCTCGAAATGTAGTTTTTACGGAATGAAGAGGAATGTGTTGAGTGGATTATGAAAATGGATTTACTTTATTGTATGATTATAGGCGGACTTAAAAGCAAAGTTAAAAATTGGGATATGGTTTGAACACTTTTCATCTTTCTCGGAATTAAGCCGACAAGTGAAATAGAAAACGGAGGCTTTGAAGTTGTGTCCAAGATCTTTCTTAGTGAAGCGCTTTTCTCCTTATATAGCTTTTTTTCGGAATTTTGGGGAATGAGCCGAGTGTGCTACGACAATTTGATTGTACCTTGGAATACCTTATTGATTCTGCTTGAGTATTGATGATTTGACTCTCGCTAAATTTGTTGTTTCTTACAAGGACAGTTGGAATTTAAGATTAATAGATTCGAATTATTAACAGTCCTATCTTAACGAAACTTAGAAGTGAATGTAGCATTATAAAGTTTCAATCGTCTTAAAACTAAATAAAAACAAAACTTATCCTGAAAGCCTCAAAATATTTAAATTATGAAAAACATTTTTATAAAAACACTATTAGTTTTAAATCTTGCTTTCACAGGATTTCTAGCTATAAATCAGTACTTAAATCGCAGCATAGAACTAGATTTTTCTGATGAAATTATTAAAGCACAGGGACTTGTAATAACAGATGCCAATGGGGTTGAACGTGTAATTATTGGTGCCAACCTTCCCGACCCACAAGGTCATGGCAATCGATTTTCTAGAGGTGGTGAAGTGAGTGGCATCATGCTATATGATTCTGAAGGTCAAGAAAGAGGCGGTTACGTGACTGATAACGATTATGGAAATATATTTCTAACACTAGACTCAAAAACATCACAACGTGCCCTGTTTATTGCCGAGCCTCAAGGTGCAGCTACTTTGCAGGTTTGGGGAAATAACGGTAATAAAATCTCAATTGGAGCTTCTGATGAAGGCACGCAGTTTGAAATCATAGAAAATGGAAAAGAAAAATAAGTACATCATAATGAGAAGGAAGTTGATATTACTAGTGATCTTCAAAATAACTCTAAGTAGTTGTGAACAGAAAATCTCAATTAAAAAGGCTGCATTTACGGCTATAAATCCATTAGCCTACACCGATGTTGTTTATATATCGAACAAGGATACAGTGCTAGTTTCAACTTTTGATGGAAGAATTGCACAGAGAATTCATGGAAAAGAAAAAGAAACTTTAGTATTACAAATCCCAGATGAGATATATAGTTTAGCATATGATTCAATAACGCATCGTATTTATGCATCAACACTTAATTCTGGTATTTTTATTATTGATGCCAAGAACAAAGCGATCATAGATAGACTGACTTTAGAAAAAACTTGGATATCCAATATTTTTTTATCAACCGATGGAAATATATTAGCAGGACGTTCGGCTGACCGAAAAAACCATATTTGGAATTTAAAAAATGACCAAGCTTTAATAACACTTCCGGATAGTTTGTCAACTTATAGGATTACAGGAATTTCAAAAAATAGCAGCATTATCCTTAAAGGCAAGGGTACTTATCTTTTTTGGCATCCTTTAAAGAATTTGATTGAAAAAGAAGTTAAGATTAATGGTAATTTGGCTGCCATTGATGCTTCAAATAATATGCTACTGATTAACGATACAAACTTTCAGTATTACAATGCCGCTATTGATTCTACTTCACCAAAAAAACAACACGAAGATTGGCCATACTACGTAAAGGAACAAGATACCACTTTGAGGATTCCTTTACAATTGGCATTAACAGTAGGTGAGTTAACGGAAGAATATATATTTACCGCAGGTATTGACAGATCTATTCGAAAATGGAATAAAACTAATGGTCAACATTTAGAAGATATCATCAAACACAAAGCTACAATTAGTGCTATGGACATTGCGCCTGATGCTTCTCAATTAGTTTCGGTTGATTTAAAAGGTGGAATTCTTTTTTATGAAATTCATAAAAATTAGTTTGTAAATTTAGCTGAGTTTTTTAAATCAATATCAAAGTTTTAGAAGATGACCTTATCCAAGGCAGATAAGTGTTCCTTTAATAAAATTGTTGAATTTTATCCCTCTGTAAAATTGTCAATATTTATCTTGGAAAAAACCTCTTTTAGTAATAAGAGCTATTTTATTTCCACTACTTACGCTAAAATTTTATAAAGCTAGAATGTGGTTTGTCTTTTTTAACCATCTGAAATAAGTCAGTCTACACTTTTAGTACTAGATAGTTTTGTTAGTTTTATAAGGCAAAATCATACTAGTCAAAATGATGCAGAATTGGATAAAAAAGTTTTTTTTGTAATGTGCAAAGACATATTTCTATTTTATGATTAATAGACTTTAATTCAATACTTTTTTTAAAATTTTTTTAAACTCTTTCGGTTTGTCTAGCCAAATATTATGACCTGCATTTTTAATCATCATAAAATCCAAAAATGGAACTTGCTCACTAATTGGGCTCCAAGCGTTGCCGTATGGATCTACAAAATCATACTCCCCATTAATTAAAAAAATGGGTATAGCACTTTTTGTAAGTGCCTCGGACATACGACTTGTTCTTTTGCTCCATTCCTCACTACCAACATTGCTCTGAAGTGCATTAAAAACATTGGGATTGAAAAAAGCATTTTCAGTTTTTTCAATTTCATTCATTAAATATGTATGGTTTGCAGCGTATAATATCTTCTGTAATAAAGTAAACTGAATTCCCGTAAGCTTGTCTTCATCTTTTATATTATGTAGGATTTTTTTATGCTCTATATTTTTGCTTACCCTTTTTTGCCAAACTTCCAATGCTGCCATGTATTTGTTTATTGGCTCATCTATATTCTTAAAATACGCACTATCTATTATTGACAAGGGACAGCCTATCATTATTAATTTGTTGACATTCTCCGGATGGTAATGAAGATAATCCAATGCAATAGTTGCTCCGTTAGAATGCGCTAAAATATTGATTTTAAGAATTTTAAATTCCTTACGTATTTGTTCTATGTCATTAACAAAATTACGGAAGGTAATTAGACTATCGGCCGCGGGACTTCTTAGAGATCCTCTTTGGTCAAATAAGATAAAACGATTTCTATTTGAATGGGGAAGTAAAGGATTTATAAGATAGGAATGTTCCGCTCCAAAACCGCCGTGAAGTACTATATAAGTGTTTTCTGCTTTATTATTTCCTATTTCCAAAACGTATAAGGAAACACCATCATTCGTTTTTAGGTTGTGATAAATTCCATTTTCTGGTAGATATTGTGAAAATGCTAGTATGGGAAGTAAAAAGAAACAAACGTAGTATAATTTAACCTTGAATTTGATTTTATTTATTTTGATCATAAGTAAACTATTTTACTTAATGACGATTGAAATAAATAAATGCTACAAACTTCTAAAAAGATTCTTTATTGTCTAACTTCTATAGGGTGATCCAAAATGATTTTGTTATCACAAAACTATAGGAATCTCAACGCTTCATCAACTTCTAATTTTATGGAGTATACGGTAAGATGTAGTTTTCAAAACTACCGTTTTCTACTTTAAATGTCTTGGTGCCAGTCATATTTCTAAACTCACCAGAAAATGTACCACTGATACTATAAAAATCTGTAGTAATCCCAAATGCAGTTTCTGTTTTAACTTTTTCTACACCAGTAATTTCCAATAAAAATTGATGATCATTCGAAGTAAGAATTTCATCACTGGTTTCAATATCCTCAAAACCCATTAAATTAATCGTGCAATTCAAGATGTCAAATTTATCCGTAGTAAACTTATAATCCACTAAATTAAAACTCATAGTAACTTCTTTATAATCATCAGATTCAGGATTAATATCTGTTTCTGAGCCTATAAAAGAAATAATCCAAGTGTCCCCTTTTACATAAGTCGCCTCTAAGTCAAAAGATCGGGTGAGGTCATTTTTAAAGTTTTGGCCATTAAAAGTAAAGAATAATTTTTGGTTTGAGTTTTTTGTGTTTTCTTCTTGGATTTCGCTAGTTTCAACTGTTGGTACACTCTCACTTTGGTTTTCTTTTTTATCCGTTTTAGTGTTGCAACTGGCAAATAGTAATATCCCTAAACTGGCACCTAAAATTAAAAATTGTTTTTTCATATTATTTTTTTTAGTACATGATTATTTATTCAATATCGCAATAATCTCCCTTAAAGCAACTTTCGCCTCTTTCATTATGGGTAATAATGGCCAGATGTGTGGCATATTTTTCCCTTTTACTAATTGAATATCAACTTTAGCGGCAATTAATTTATCGACCACCAATTTCTGGTCTGGATAGGTAATATCATTTTCTGCCAGAAATAGTATAGTTTTCGGGAATCCAACAAAACTTCCATACAATGGGGAAATCATTCTATTTTTTAAATCAGTCTTCTCTACACACATTTTTTTTGCACTTAACACTCCTTTTTTGGACAACATTGGGTCAAGAGTATCCACTCTTACTATTTCAGGATTAGACATGCTCGCATCCATAACGGGTGACACAAGAATTATTTTACGGGGCAAATCTCTATTTTCTGTTATAAGACGTTGAATTAAAGCGGTCACTAAAGTTCCTCCTGCTGAATCACCCATCAATGAAATTTTATGTGAATCGTAGTCCTGTAGTGCTTTAGCGTATATAGCGTCGATATTATTTGAAATTTCCGAAATCTTATGTTCTGGTGCTTTAGGATAATCACACATCCAAATGGTATAATTTGTTAGTTTAGCGATTTCCTTAACGGTATCCCAATGATGTTGTGAAGGTCCCAAAATAAAAGCTCCTCCGTGAATGAATATTAAAAGGTTAGTACTGCTTTCTTCTTGTTTAATTTCAGTAATTAAGGAATCTAAAACTTTAAAATTTGATACGTGATTTTCACGAAAAAAATTATTCTTGGGATAATGTACATCCCCTTTTCTTATTTTATTAATATCTATCGGGTCTTTACTAAAATCATTTTTAATACCTTTTAGCTTTATTACTAATAGCGTTAGATAAAAGCTTAGGCTTTGTTTCATGATATTTTTCTTAGTTCTACTCTTCTATTCAAAGCTTTGTTCTCTTCGGTATTGTTTGCAGCTATTGGTTTGCTATCCCCAAATCCTGCGCTTTTTAAACGCTCGCCTTTGATTCCTTTGGTTGTGAGGTAATCAAGAATGCCCTTAGCTCTTAATTCGGAAAGTTGCATATTATATTGTGCATTACCTACATTGTCCGTATGTCCCTCAATACTAATTTTTAAATTAGGATTCTCGGATAATAGTTTAAAAATTTCATCTAGTGTGGGCAGTGCCTCCACTTTAATATCAGATTTATTAGTGTCATAATTAATATACAAAGCGACCATTCCTTTTTGGTCAAGTGTGAGCTTCATTTGGTCAGCGTTGATCAGTTTCGTTGTAATTTCTATAGGTTTTGTTTTAAGAATTGATAGGTACAAACTTGCCCTATCGTCAGATTCGTTTAATTGTATCCATACATTTTGTAAATCCTGTCGGATGACATAGGTCCAAGTTTTTGCGTATCCTTGAAAACCATAGGCGGTTCCTCTTAAACCATAATCGCTTATTGGATTGGATTCTTCGTTTTTAAGAATAGCTTCCCTAGGTACTTTTCCTTGAAATAGTTCAACTCCACCAGCATCCGTAAAGACTTTATTCAAATTTTTTGTAAGTTCAAGAATGGAAAACTGTTTGTTTTCAGTCGTTGAAATTCTTCCATAAAATAAGCTACCTTCGGGCAGCTCAAAATCATTTCCTGTCCAAAATCGAATCGATTCATAATCTCTATTATTTTTACTGGAGAACTCATATCCATCCGGAAGATTGAAAAAAGGAAGGTCGATGATAGTAAAACTACTCAAGGGAATTTTAGTGATTTCAAAATCAATTTTCTTAGTTTCGGTAATTTCTTTTTCCCTTACAATTTTTACATCGTCTTGATTTTCAATATCCTGTGAACTATTTTTTTCAATTGAATCCTTGCAAGAATTTAAAGAAGCTAAAATAAGAATTAGGGGTATACATATTTTTTTCATGAGATTTGTGTTTGTTTTTAGGAATTATTTACTCTTTCGGTTCTATCGAATTTGCGAGTTTTTACCACAATTTTTCCTTGTGAACCAGAAAGCTGGTACTAAATTATAATATAATCTCTTATCCCGCAATTTTATCCCAATTCTACTGAATGATTTGGTCATTTAAGTGCTTAAATTGATCTAATAGTTTATTAAGCTTAGTATTTTGTTTTTTAATTATTTTAGGCCGTAAATAAAACCAATTAATAGCAAACCAAAGCAAGGTTGTTACACTCACAACTATTGCTAAAGTTACGGGCATTTTTGAAACATACTCAAAAAGATAAAGCCCTATGCCTAAAGAAAGCATCATAAAATAGGTACTCAACATCGTTGTTTGTTGAAATAGTTGTTTCTCTTTTAATTGTATAAGATTTTGAACGTAATCCTTGCTATTTGGCTCGATGTCTTGAGCCGATAATAAAGACCATTGGCTGTTATAAGGCATTAAAAAAATAATCATAGCCAAAATGCACAAGCTAATACCAATCTTAGTTGTAATTAATTCAGGTTGGTAATAATACCAAATAAAACCAATACATACGATGGTTAACAAAAGGGTAAAATTCACTATAATTAGTTTAAGTAGGCTATTCCTTTTTAATTGATCTACTTTATTAAAAAGCTCTTCAACTTTTGGAATGTCTTTTTCCTGACTATTCCATATTTTTTTAAAATCTATATTAGTATCCATTTTTTTTAAATTTTTGTGTTAATTTTTCTTTTATTCTATGAATTTTAACGCGAACATTACTCTCTGAGAGTCCAACAATTTTTGCGATTTCCTTTTGATCGATATCCTCAAGTTCTAATGATATGATGATGCGTTCTATTTCTTTAAGCTCCGAGATATATTGGTATAAATAGTATACGTCATTTTCTAACGTTGTTTCTGAAATTTCTTCCTTAATGTCTGTGGGCAATCCAGACTTAGGCATTTTATTTTCTTTTTGAATTTGACGTAAACAAGTGTTAGAGGCAATTCTAAAAATCCAAGTTCCCACAGAGGATTCGTTTCTGAATTTAGGTAATTGCTTCCAAACTTTAATGAATGTTTCTTGCGTTAAATCTTTGGCTGCATCTACATCATTTACATAACCCATACAGAGCCTAAAAATTTTTTGCCAGTAGGTGGCATAAATAGTTTCAAAATTCATTATTTAATCCAGTTCTTTAATGCGTTGATAAATTTGGTTTGTTGGTCTATAAATAGGTTATGAGAGCAATTCTCCATATACTCCAGCTTCTCTTTACCAATTAAACTTCCAATTTCAGTAATTTGAACTTCTGAAAACAGCCCATCATCTTTACCATATAAGCCAAAAATAGGTGTACTATTCTTTAATACAGTTCTTAGATTTTCTTTTATATCTAGAGTTGTATATTTTTCGTTTCTCCAAAACCCTTGTGGAGCTTCGTATGTCATTTGTGAACCATACTGCACCAGCAAAGTATCTGTTTTAAATCTTGAATAGATGTCTACAGCTTCTTTTGTAGGTGCTTTAGGATAATAAAATCCGTTTTGCATAGCATGACCAAAGCAATACGAACTATACTCAAGAGTACTCTTATCCATGTTCTCTAGTATCTTTATATAGTTAAGATTTACAGTATCTTTTTTACTAAAATAAATCGCTTTTGATGAATTTAATACCGTAGAAAATGACTCTTGCGTCGACAAAGGTGCAGATACCAGTACTACAGCTTTAACTTTATTTGGATATTTTTCGGCGTATAAGGTGGCTATAATACCCCCGAAACTATGACCAACCAAGGTTGCTGATGTTATATTGAATGTATCGTAAATTAAATTTAGGTCTTCAAACGTTTCATTAAATGTAAACGCTGCATTTTTTTCTAGTGACCTTCCTTCGCCCCTTCTGTCGTAAGCAATAACATAAAAACCATTTTCAGCAAGTTTTTGAGCAGTTGTTACTTCAAAGCCAGCCGCATTAAATCCTGGACCGCCATGAAGGTAGATGAGTGGTTTATCGTTTGAATTTCCATATGCTTTTGAATAAATTGTTTGAGAATTAGCAGAGAATGTAGCTACTAAAAGTGCGAATAAGAGTATAGTATTTTTCATTTTGATTCCTTTTTGTTTTCATTTAGATACAAGGAATTTCAAAATGTTACAAAAAAAATTATGATGTTCCATTAATTTTTATTTTTTAGTCAATTATAAAAAAAATCAACGCAGTCATAGATTAAGTGACAGATGACAATCGAAAATGACGAAATTCAAATTTACTAGCAACCAATATTAGTATGAAGTAAATCAAACTCTTGATGTTATTACGGTTTTATTCCCCGCTGCTTGTTAAGTTATTTTTATAGTATAAATTATCTACCAAACCCTTGACACCACTTGGGTTAAAACCAATTAAAAAGTAGAATCTGACCCTACAATTCCTTTAAAAAAATAAACTTCTTTTATCTTATGAAAATAAATGGGATAAAAGTATATTTATTCAAGATCTAACGAATCAGGGTCAATATTAAACCACCCAAATAGAGGAAATAAACAAATAAGTAAGCATGGTAAACTTAATTATAACGGGCAGAAATAAACATAATTCTTCAGAGAACATTAGAAAGTTACTTATGGTGCTTTCAGGAGTTTTTCTCTGCATTGTAGGTTTAACCATATTTCAGGATTTCTTGGAATCGAAAAGAAATGGGTATCCCTTCCATTTCAACGAATCCATACTTTTCAAAACCATTTGGTTTCTATTCATTCCAATATTAGCAGTACTGCACAAAAAACTGGAAAATGAAACATTCGATAGCTTTCGTAAAACACTGATATTCATTGTAACACCCATCATAGTGCATGTTTTCATCTTACCTTTCGTTGCTGTAGTTCTCTCTGTACTTTTCTACGAAGGCAGGTATGACCTGTACAAATTCTTTTCATATACATTGGCACGCGACTTGTATAAATTGGTTATTGTTTACACAAGCTTTGTATTGGGTTATAAGTATTTTATAACCCTTAAACGGAACACATATATTGAGGAAATAAAACCTAAATTGAGTACCATTATCATCAACAACGGTAGGGAAAATGTGGTGGTCAATGTTAAAGACATTATACAAATCACTTCCGCCACACCCTATATCTGCATCCATCTAGAAAACAAAAGGCATCTGCATTCCGAAACACTAAAATCTATGTGTGGCCAGTTGGATAGCAATGTCTTTGTTCGTATACATAAATCCAGCATGGTTAACATCTCAAAAGTCAGCTCTTTCAAGTCAAGGCTTAATGGCGACTACGATTTACAATTGGCAAACGGAGATTTAGTAAGGTTAAGTAGAACATATGCAACCGATTTCAAAAATCGCTTCGGTACAGGTCATCAGGTCAATCTATAAACTCATCGACATAAAACATTCTGTTTTTCCATCTCTTTCTTCATACATAATTTTGTTTGAACACAAATTTCAAATAAGACAAATTATGAGCGTTAAGATTGAAAAAATTAGACTAACCCTTTTATTAGTATTATGGGTTTGTACATCCTGCAATGCCCAAACGAAGCATTCGACGACCAAACTTATTGGTGGAGGTTGCGAAGGTTGTGATGCAATATATGAGTATGGTGATAAAAAATTAACCACAATTGACACTCTTCCCGAATTTCAAAACAATGAACCCAAATTGAGAATCAAGGGAATTGTTTTCAAAAAGGACGGCAAGACACCAGTAGAAAATGTCATTATTTATATCTACCATACTAACAGACAAGGCATTTATGAAACCAAAGGCAATGAAAAAGGTTGGGCAAAAAGACACGGGTTTATACGAGGTTGGGCAAAAACAGGCAAAGACGGGAAATATGCATTTTACACCTTCAGACCAGCATCTTATCCCGACAGAAGTGAACCTGAACATATCCATTTAACGGTGAAAGAACCTGAAAAAAACGAATACTATCTTGATGACTATCTTTTTGACGATGACCCAATACTCACCAAAAGCAAAAGGGATAAGTTAAATAACCGAGGTGGTTCTGGAATTATGAAACCAATTAGGGAAAACGGAGTGCTTACTATCGAGCGGAACATCATTTTAGGCAAAAACATTCCTAATTATGAATAGGTTGCGTTATTTTCTTCTTCCTTTGATGGTGCTCTCTTGTATCGACAAACATAAATCGGACGCCCCAAAAGTAACGGTAAAACCAGCGGTTGAACATAACCTTTTAATTGAAGCCGACACGCTTGTACTCAATCTTGAAAAATCAAAAATCAATTGGGTAGCAACAGAAATGCGTGGAATAAAAAGGCGTACGGGAATCATATCATTTAAAGATGGCTTTTTCCTTATCCGAAATGGCGAAATAGTTGGCGGAAAATTTACTGTTGATATGGAAACAATGGACGCAACTGATGTTCCATTGCACGAAAATATTGCAAGAAGAAATCTTCTTAATCATCTGAAAAGCGATGATTTTTTTAATGTTAAACATTATCCTTTATCAACATTGGAATTGACCAGTGTGCACCAAACAAAAAACGACAGTCTTAAAATTTCAGGAAACTTAACCATTCGAGAGGTTACAAAGAACATAGATTTTTTTGCACATCAGAAAGGTGACAATTTTAAAACCATATTTACCTTTAACCGACTTGATTGGAACATTGCCTATGAGGGAAGTTGGGCTGACAAAACCCTAGTGGACAAAGACGTGGAATTGGCAATAAAAATTAGAACAGAATAATATTTGCTTACCCACAAAAAAAAATTCATCTAAACTTAGCATTGAATACCCAATCTTGGGGAAAAAAGGAATTTTCTTTATTTGACCCTGATACTAATTTGCTAACTTTTGGACAAAGCATTTAAAATTGAACACGTGGAAAAACTACGAAACAACAAGCCATATTAATCTTTCCTTTCCGTTTTAAAACCAATTTGGTTCCTATTTTACTGTTCGATATATATTTTGTCTTTTTGCAGCAAAAAATTCAATTTCTGATGAAAATTTAGTGTCTTCAACGAATTATTATAGGGGATCATGACAAGTTGATACTGCGGCTGAAGGAAGTCGAAAGATGGTTTAGGAGACTAGAACTTAAGAGGTGTTTTTCACCTCTTTTTTTTGTGAATAAAAAATTATATTTGTTACAGATATAACAAATGTGAAGTTATAATTAAAATAAAAATATTGTGTTTATACAATCGTTCGTGGCAATTTTAAAAAGACAACATAACCCAAAAATATGACAAAACTATTTCAATTGACAGTTTTACTTTTATTACTCATACCGAGTTGCCAAAGTTCAAATAACAAAACCAACTTGCTACGAAGTAAAATTGAGCAAATTGTATCCGACAAAAACGCAGTAGTTGGAGTTTCGATTATGGGGAATAAGGTTAAAGACACCATTTCTTTACACGGAGATAGACGATTTCCAATGCAAAGTGTTTTTAAATTTCATATTGCACTTGCAGTATTGTCGGAGGTTGATAAAGGAAAACTTTCGTTAGACCAGAAAATAGAGATAAATAAAAATGAACTTTTACCCGAAGATTTTTGGAGTCCATTGAGAGACGAAAATCCGAACGGTGGGAGTTTTACTATTGAAAGATTAATTCAATATACCGTTTCTCATAGTGATAATACAGCTTGTGATGTTTTAATACGACTTATTGGAACACCCAAAACAGTTGAAGAATACATTAAAAAAAATAGTATTAAAGACATACAAATTACTTTCAACGAACAAGATATGCAGGCAAAATGGGGAAATATGTTTGAGAACTGGACAACACCAAAAGCGGCCAGTGAGACGCTGAAAATATTTTATGAGAATAAAAACAACTTACTTTCAAAAACTAGTCACGACTTTTTTTGGAAAACAAATAAAGAAACAACAACTGGAAATAACAGAATAAAAGGACAATTACCTGAAGGAGTAATTGTTGCTCACAAGACAGGCTGGTCTGGTACAAATAAAGAATCAGGAATTACAGGCGCTGTAAACAATATCGGAATTGTATTTTTACCAAACGGAGAGTATTTCATCATAAGTGTTTTCGTTACTGAATCCAAAGAAAGTTTTGACACGAATGAAAAAATTATAGCTGACATCGCAAAAGCAACTTATGATTTTTATACCAAATCGACTAAATAGAAAAGATGCCACTAATCGAGTAGACGTCCGTAATCGGTAATGCCTAAGGTACGCCTCCAACACTACCTTATATGAAGATGGTATAGAAAAAAGACAGTCCTTTAGTAGCTGGAGACCAGTTTTTATGTTTTAAAAAGAAAGAGTTTTTCCTTTTATTAAGCAAAATTAATCAAGTTCTAAAAATTATTCACTTGGGCCAAAATCAAGAGATATTTATGGAATGAAAAACGTTGGAATCAAGTCTGACTTGAAAAACATAACGTGCGAAAAAAGAAAACGAATTTAAGAGGTGTTTTTCACCTCCTTTTTTTGATTAAAAAAGTATATTTTTTACAGATATAATAAAAGTCATATTGGGTATAAACGCATTGCTTTTATACAATAGTTAGCGGCAATGCCCTCACAGACTCGGAGAATTCAAGAATCTAACCCAATTATAATAATAGCTTACGAATATACTCAAAAAGTTGATAAAAAATAGGAATGTAAAAAATATTATACATTTAGTAAAAAATATTATACATTTGAAAAAAAATTTATCAATATGAATTTACTTTTCAATCATAAATTTAAACAGATTTCAGGTTGGGTATTCTACCTTTCTATTCCAATTTCCCTCTATTTGCTTTTCACAGACAAATTTGATGAATTACTTGTTACAAAAGTTTACTCTCTATTTTCCTTTGAAAAAACTATTATAACCGAAAATACAGAAAATATAATTGGTTCAAGCGGATTTCAATGGATTAAAAATGGCTTACTTGATGAAATACTAACAACCTTAATTATTGTATCTGGTTTAGTCAACTCTTTTTGTAAAGAAATTGTCGAAGATGAATTGATAGCAAAACTTAGATCTGATAGTTTAACGTTATCACTTTATCTTAACTATAGCATTCTTATTCTTGCAAATATTTTAGTATATGAACTTACATTTTATTATGTTTTAATCTTTAACTTATTTATGATTATTCTATTTTTTAATTTGATATTTAAATTCAAATTATACCAACACTATAAAAGTTAAAAATGAATAATAAATTGAAAATCTATCGAGTTAAATTTAACTACACTCAAGATGACCTTTCAAAAAAATTGAAAGTATCAAGGCAAACAATAAATGCTATAGAAAACAACAAGTATTTTCCATCATTAGAGTTAGGCTTACAACTTGCTAAAATTTTGGATTGTAAAGTTGATGACCTTTTTAGTTTAGATTAATACTTATACCAATAAAACAAATAAAAAATGAAAAAGAAAATAATTTTAACAGTAATGATAATGCTATGTTATACAATATCATTTGGACAAGTAAAAAATAGCACAAAAAAAACGAAACAAATTAATACCTATCTAACCGAACTTGAAAAAGTTGGGTTTTCGGGAATTGTACTCGTTGAAATAAACGGAAAAGTAGCAATCTCAAAAGGTTACGGTTTCAGCGATAAGGCTAATCTGATAAAAAACAAACCTTCAACTGTTTTGTGCATTGGTTCAATTACAAAACAGTTTACTGCTACCGCAATACTAAAATTGGAAATGCAGGGAAAACTTTCTACTGACGATAAAATCACTAAGTATTTCGTAAATGTTCCAATTGATAAAAGTAACATAACAATTCACGATTTGCTTCGTCATCAATCAGGACTACAAAGTAACGTAGGTAAAGATTATGACAAAATAAGTCAAGCAGAATTTCTTGATAAGGTCATGAATTCCAAATTGTTATTTGAAGTTGGAAAAGAGTTTTCCTATTCAAATATTGGATATAGTTTATTGGGAATGATTATAGAAAAAACATCAGGCAAAACTTATGAAACCTATTTATATGACAACCTTTGGAAACCTGCGCAAATGGAAATGACAGGATATTCAAGACCAATGTTTGACAAATCCAAAATAGCTATCGGATATTATAAATACGATAAAATATGGGGCAAACCAACAGATAAAGAATGGGATAAAACAGCACCATATTGGCATCTTACGGCTAATGGTGGAGTACTTTCAACAACAGAAGATATGTATAAATGGCATAAAGCCTTAAAGGGCGAAAATATATTATCGAAAGATGCAAAAAATAAATTATACCACCCAAAAATAAGGACAGAAGAAAATTATAACGAACCAATATACGGATATGGTTGGGACGTTGCACCAACAAATAGAAATACAAAAAGATATTGGCACAACGGGTCAAACAATATTTTTTTTGCAGACTTTATGATATATATAGATGAGGATGTTACTTTGATTATGCTTTCTAATAAATCACATCAAACAAACTTTGATAAATTAAATTTTGAGTTGTCTAAAATGATTTTTGAAAATAATTATAACCCAATCATACCTATTGCTGACAATGAAGCCAATCAAAAATATTCTCAAAATATAATTGAAATAATTTTGAGTAAAGGAATTGAAGCTGGTAAAGAAAGTTATAAAAAAAGACCTGCTAACACAAATATTTTAGAATACATTTTAAACGCAAAAGGTTACGATTTTTTGTCGCAAAAAAATTACGAAAAAGCAATAAACCTTTTCATAATGAATACTTTTGCCTTTCCAAAATCTGCAAATGCTTTTGATAGTTTAGGAGAATCGTATATGAACAAAGGCGACAAGACTTTGGCTATTAAACACTATGAGAAAAGTTTAGAATTAAATCCAAATAATGGTAATGCAAAAGATATGCTTTTAGAATTGAGAAAATAACGACAATTGAAGCACTACCGCTAAAAAAGTATAAGAAATAGCGGTTTCAGTGCTAAATTGAAGGTCTGTACTTTTAATAAAAGTCAGTACCAAACTGAAAGTGAAGTGCTTTTTTTCCGCTACTTCTTATACACGCAAAACGTTAGCTGTAATTTTCCCAAACTCAAATATAAATTGAAAAACAAAAAACTTATATGAAAAAAATTATCATCATTCTCTTTTTAGTATTTACAAACAATACTATCTATTCACAAAAAAGTAAAAAAATAGATACGTTATTATTGACTTACGAAAAAGCAAATCAATTTAGTGGTTCAGTATTGGTTGCTGAAAAGGGGAACATCATTTTTGAAAAAAGTTATGGTTATAGAAACACCAAAACAAAAGAAAAAAACACGAATAGCAGTATCTATAGAATATATTCAACTACAAAAATTTTTACAGCAACAGTTATTTTAAAATTAGAAGAACAAGGGAGGTTATCTCTAAATGATAAACTTTCAAAATATTATCCTGATTATCCAAAAGGAGACAGTATTACTATAGCCAATATGTTATCTCATACTTCTGGAATACCCGATGGTGATTTAGCTGAAATCACAATCAATGAAGAAGCCTTATTAAAGGACATTTCTGAAAAACCCTTAAATTTTTCTCCAGGTAAAAGTTGGGGGTATTCAAATGTCAATTACTATTTGTTAGGCTATATAATTAAAAAAATAACAGGAATAGAATATGACAAGGTCATAGAAGATATTGTATTAAATCCTCTACAAATGAATAATAGCGGTTTTCATTTCAATGATTTGAAAAATGAAAATAAAGCATTAGGATATGAATTTATGTCTGGGAAAAATTCAAACGAAGCGTTACAATTTAAAACAGATCATCCTTTTGCAGCAGGAGCGATGTATTCAACAGTAGAAGATCTATACAAATTCAGCGCAGCAATAAAAAAAGGAGAAATATTAAACAAAAAAACAGTTGACAAAGCACAAACTCCTTTTCTTAATGATCATTATGGATTTGGTTATGATATTCAAAAAATTCTTAATAAAAATACAATCGGACATAGTGGTGTTGGTCCTGGATACCGTTGTCAATTTTTCAAAATATTAGAAGATGATATTACTATAATCATACTTGTAAATTCGGAAATGGTTCCTATGAATATAGCTGAAAAAATCACAGGCATTATGACTGATAATGCATATGAAATAAATAAAATTCCCAAAATAAGCAAAAATCATTTACAAAAAATAGAAGGGGTATATTCTTCTAAAGATGGCAATTTTTATTTAAAAAATATTAACGGGATGCTTGTTTTTAGTGGCGGTAATATGCCAAGAATTCCCTTAACTCCTACTTCAAAAAATACTTTTAATTTTGGAGAACAATTTAAAGTTTATTTCAAAACAACACCAACAGAAGAAATAGAATCAGTTAGTATTGATGATACCTATCAAGGAATAAAAAATGCAAATAAAGTATCCGATACTTTCCCTTGGGGTATTATTGGAACAGCAACTTCAAGTGGCTGTATGGGGAAGATATTGCATTACAAGAAAATAAGGCTAATTTATATTATTTAAAAAATTATAAGTTAAATGCTGGTGAATTAAGATTTAGATTAAATAATGATTGGAGTAATAGTTTAGGTATAAATATAGATGGAAGTATTATTTATGATGGATATAACATACAAATAGTTGAAGATGGTGATTATGATATTATTTTAGATATGACTATTAAATCAAAACCTAAATATTCAATCGTAAAAAGTAAAAAATAGAACTATAGCTAAAAAACATATATAGTTCATAGACAGATATTTATATAATCAAAGTTAAGTCATATTTGCTAATCCGCAAAATTTTTTAATTTATACACTAAGAGCCATATACAAAACAGTTGTAGGTAATTTGCTTTATGTTTTATTGTTTACTATTTTAACAAATAAAAAGAAATGAACCTTGGAGAAAAAATAAGCTTACAGAGAAAAAACAAGGGCTTATCACAAGAATTACTTGCCGAAAATTGTGGCATTTCATTACGAACTATACAAAGAATTGAAAATAATAAATCTAAACCAAGACCTTATACATTAAAAGTAATTGCAGAGGCTTTGAATATGAAAATAGAGCAGTTGGAAGAAAGTTTCAATTCCGAATTAGCAAAGGATAAGGCTATAGCAAAAATTAACTTGATAAATACTTCGGCATTATTAGGTGTTTTAATACCTCTCTTAAATATAATTGCTCCAGTCTTCTTATGGAGATTAAACAGGCAAAATCCGTTGGTCAATGAAAAGGGTAGAAAAGTTATCAGTTTTCAAATTTTATGGTTTCTATTTTCTTTGTTGATTTTACTCACAACCCATTTTCTAAATTATAAAATAACCGGAGAATTTATATCGGGTCGCGTTCCGATGGTGAGTGTCGTCTACATTTTACTTCTCTTGATAAATGTATTTTTCATCGTTAAAAACTCCATTAAGTTAAAAACAGAAAACACCGAAATCTATTCTTTTTTCCCTAATCTATTTTAAATGTCCCAACAATGACGCAGTAATGTCGTAACCAAAAGGGTTTATAACAGGTAATTTTGCCCAAAACTAAATCCTCAACAATGAAAAAAATATTGATATTTGGCATTACAATTTTGGCTACTTCGGCAATCTCTATTGTTCTATTTTCTTATTTAACGGGCAATCCAACATATCCTGAATCTGTCGTTCAAACTACAATAAATTCAAAAATATTGAACGAAGAGAGAGAAGTAATAATTCATCTTCCAATTAACTACGACAAGAAAAAAAAGTATCCAGTTATGTACGTCCTTGACGGTAGTTCACAGGACAAACATTTAGCCAATAAATTTGATATTTTATCAACCGCTGGTTACGTTCCAGAAACAATTGTAGTCGGTATTCCTAACACAAGCGGAAAAGGAAGGCAACGGGATTATACACCTCCTTATATGAAGATGGACATTGATGAAAAAGACAGTCCGTTAGGAGGAGGAGACCAATTTTTATCTTTTATGGAAAAAGAGCTTTTTCCTTATGTCGAGCAAAATTATTCTGTTTCTAAAAATCGTTCACTTGCAGGCAATTCAAGAGGCGGACTTTTAGTAATGTACTCTTTACTTTACAAACCCGATTTATTTAAAGGTAGGTTTTGCTTCAGTCCAGCTTTTTGGCGAGATGATAATTTGATTGTTAATAAGGTTTCTGATTTTCTTGCTAAAAACGAGAGTTTAAGTTCTTTTCTATATTTGAGTATGGGAGAAGATGAAAACGAAAAAATGAAAAAAGGATTTAAGGAAATGACAAAAACCTTAAGTAAAAAAGAAAACGACCAATTGATTTGGTATTCGGACTTTACCAAAAATGCCGACCATCAAAATAATGCAGAAATATCCGCATCTGTCGGAATTAGAAAATGGACAGACTATCTTAATACAGGGGAATAAAAAAAGGTTGCTAACCTTTTACGCGAAAAATTGCTGTTACGTGCCTAATTTGAAATTCCTACGGATTACTCAAAACTAGTTTTTATCTGAAATGTTCGTTCCGAAAAACTTTTATGCCAACTGGTAAGGGTTACAATTCATTTAAAAACATTATCTGCGACACTCCCAAAATAACTTCCTCAAAATAATTGATACCTCTGCTAAATAATTTTTTTGACAATTAATTATTGTATTACAATAATTAATTGTTTATTTGCGGTAATAAATTAAATTTCATTCAGATGAAGAATGTCAAAATCATTTCTACAATTTTGTTTTATATCACAAGAATAATAGCCATCTTGTATATTTTGGTCACAATTTATGCGCTTGTTTCATTAGTAACCGGATGGAGCTACATTACCAGAGACAACGGAGAAAACTTTGCGGTCTGTTATCCCTTTACCGAGACCCGATTTCTACTTGGGGAGAACAATTGGAACTATAAAATTTTCGAATTTCTTATTCCGATTGGCGCTTATGGTATTTTCTTTTTATTGGTCAGTAATGTGTTCAATGCTTTTAAACAACCCAAACTGTTTACTGAGTATGGTGTAAAACAACTAAAATGGTTTTGTTTAGCAAATATTTTTGTGCCTTTAATCATCATTTTATTTGCCTTGATTTTCACTGGTAACATAGAAGATGGATTGGAATGGGCTGGGGTAATTCACTTTTTCCTTGGTGTCTTTGCTTATTTCCTTTATGCCATTTTTAAACAAGGCTTCAATCTACAGAACGAACAAGATTTATATATATAGTTATGGCAATAGTAGTAAACATAGATGTTATGCTTGCCAAACGAAAGATGCAAAGCAAAGAATTGGCAGAAATCCTAAATATTACACCGGCTAATTTATCCATACTAAAAACTGGTAAAGCCAAAGGATTTCGGTTCGATACTTTAGAAGCTATTTGCAAAGCATTGGAATGTCAACCAGGCGATATTATGGAGTACGTAGAAGAATAAAATTCAATCAATTTTAAATTACAATTATCAACAGTTTTTATTTTGTTGACAGGTATCACTTTGTCTAAATGTTAGCATAAATCAATCATCAAATCAATTAAAAAATGAACAGTTTAAAAATCAAAAATCTTACAAAAACATATGCCAATGGCGTTAAAGCATTGAGCAATATTTCACTTGAAATCGAAAACGGAATGTTTGGCTTGTTGGGACCAAATGGCGCAGGGAAATCTACCTTAATGAAAACCATAGTCGGTTTGCAACAACCCGATAGTGGTTCGGTTTTATTCAATGATAAAGACCTAATTGAACATCCGACATTCATCAAAAAGCAATTAGGCTATTTACCCCAAGATTTCGGTGTTTATCAAAATATATCGGCATACGACTTACTCAATCATTTGGCTATTTTAAAAGGATTAAATGATAAAAGTACTCGAAAAGAACAAATATTGTCACTGCTGGAAAAAACCAATTTATTGGAGCAAAAAAACAAATTCGTTAGTACCTATAGTGGCGGAATGCGTCAGCGTTTTGGGGTTGCACAAGCACTTTTGGGCAATCCAAAGATTATCATTGTCGATGAACCAACTGCTGGTCTCGACCCTGAGGAACGAAACCGTTTCAATAATTTGTTAAGTGAAATTGGAGAAAATATCATCGTAATCCTATCAACACATTTGGTGGAAGATGTAAGAAATCTTTGTACAAAAATGGCAATTATCAATAAAGGACAATTGCTATTGACTGGTAACCCTGAACAGTTTGTTACTGAAATTAATGGCAAAGTTTGGAAGAAACATATTGATAAAAATGAACTACACGAATATCAAAATCAATACAAGATTATTTCTACCCAATTACAAGCTGGCAAATTGAGCATTAAAGTTTTTGCTAATGAAAATCCGCTAAACGGATTTATGCAAACCGAAGCCGATTTAGAAGATGTTTATTTCACCACATTACAAAAACTTCAATAAAATGTTACATCACTTAATTTTATTCGAATGGAAATTTTATGGTCGTAAAATTTCATTTTATGTAATGCTATTATCGTTTCTTGGTTTGGGCATCTTGGTTGGAACTTCTGCGGGAGTTGCATTTCCAAATATCACATATAATTCCCCTTATGCCATCAATTTCATATTGGGGTTGTTTTCATTGGCAAGCCTTTTTCCCATAGTAATAATGGCTTCCCAAAGTTTATTGAGAGAAAAAGACAATCACTTTGAACAGGTATTGTATGCGACCCCGATTACCGTCAGAAACTATTTTGTGAGTCGATTTTTATTGGTTTTTGGAGTTGCTGTATTGACGTTTCTACTGTTTCTTATGGGTTATGTGTTTGGGCATTTAATGGAAATGGAAAACGGCGAAAATTGGGGAATTTTTGGTTTTAATTATTATCTAAATTCTTTCTTGTTAATTGTACTTCCCAACATCTTTTTATGCACGGTAATTGTTTGTTGCACAGCTTGGTTAAGCAAAAGTAAAATGCTTATTTATTTAAGTGGATTGGGCATTTATGTGATGTATATGGTAAGTTCCATTTTTTCAAATTCGCCTTTATTGGCTAATGCTTCACCAGTTTCTGATGGTGCCATGAACCTTTCAGCAAAGTTAGACCCATTTGGGATGGCTGCTTTTTTTGAACAAACCCGATATTGGACTGCATTGCAAAAAAACACAATGGTTCTAGAACTTTCGGGGAACTTGCTATTCAATAGGATTACAATTATTTTAGTGGCCCTTGCCCTTTTATATATTGCCTATAAACGCTTCCGATTCAAAACTTCAAACAAGCAAAAAAAGAAAGTTGAAGCCGTAAATGAATTAACTGATAGAAAATATGTTTACACCAGAAAGGCAACAAAATCGAACGGAAAAAAAAATTTCATCTCAACAATTTTCTCTTTTTTAAAAATAGATTTAAAATCAACCCTTAAAAGCATACCATTCGTTTTACTGATTACCATCACCCTATTTATAGTAGGTATGGAAATGTACGGCGCAATAGAAGGAGGTATTCGATTACCACAGTATTTCGCAACCACAGCTTTAATGATAAATACGATTTTGGCAACAATTCCTTTCCTATTGTTATTGGCAATGCTTTTTTACGGAAGTGAATTGGTTTGGAAAAGTAAAAGTGTCAACTTTTCAGCAATCGAGTATTCAACACCATTTTCAAATTCGGCTTTGTTCCTTTCAAAATTTGGTGTAGTATTTGTCATTTCTTTGATTTTGATAGTTGTATGTGTTGTTGTAGGTATACTATTTCAGATTTCATATCAGTATGCAATCATAGATTGGAGTACTTATTTTTCCTTGTTTTATTTCATTGGCTTGCCTGCATCGCTTTGTGGTCTTGTGATTATTGCTTTTCAATATCTTATAAGAAACAAATACATAGCACTTGCTGTTTCTGCCATCTTCTTGGTTTTGACAAATACATCTTTAGGAAAAGCATTTGGATTTGAACATCCACTATCCAGATTTGCCAATTTTCTACCTGATGCTTTTAGTGATATCAATGGTTTAGGATACTTCCCAAAAGTCTTTTCGGTTGCTATGTTGTACAGCTTTTCTTTTGCAGTTTTACTTTCCCTTTTGGCCATTCTTTTTTTGAACAAATCGGGTTTGAAAATAAAATGGAAATCATTTACGATATTAATTTTACCCTTTTTAATAATGCTACTATCTGGAATTTACATTTTCACTAAAAGTGGTGTGGTTTCCGAAGTCCTTCAGTTGAATTGGCAACAGGATTATGAAGAAAAATACAAATTTTACAAAAACAAATCGCAACCCAGTATTACCGATGTAAAAACCAGCATTGATTTATATCCAGAAGATAATAGTTATAAAGTACAAGGCACCTATATTTTGGTCAACAAAACCCAATCTGAAATTTCGGAAATTTTAATAGCCACCTCCAAAGACATCACCTGGAATACCGTTACTTCATCGCAATTGACTTTAGTAAAAAAAGATGAAGAATTTGGACAGTACCTATTCAAGACAAATCAAAAAATGGTAGCTAATGATACTATTTCCATCTGCTTTAATTTTGAATATAAAATAGAACCTTTAAAAGGGCATCAATCATTTAATGCCATTGTGGAAAATGGAGCCTTTATACGAATTAGCAATTATTTTCCATCCATTGGTTATAATGCTGGAAATGAAATTGAAGATAAAGACGAAAGAAAAAAACGGGAAATGCCATTGCAGGATGCACTTGCAAAAGTGGATGCACCTTTGGCAAATCCATACAATTATGAATTTATAGATTTTGATGCTATTGTTTCCACTTCGATTGACCAAACGGCAATTTCGCTTGGAGAATTAGTAAAAAATTATTCAAAGAACAATCGAAATTATTTTCAGTATAAAGCCAATACTATTCCGTTCCGGTTTGCAGTGTCTTCAGCAAAATATGCTATTAAAAAATCGAATTATAAGGATATTGCAATCGAAATTTTTCACGAACCCAAGCACCATCAAAATATTTCGCATTTAGTCAATAGCATAAAAAAAACATTGCAGTATTGTGAAACAAATTTTGGAAATTATCCCTACAAAACAATTCGATTCGCTGAAATCAGTTCTTTTACTAGAGGTTTTGCAGCAACGGCTTATCCAGCAACTATTTATATCAATGAAGCACAATTCCATTTAAACTTATTGCAAGGGGAAGGCAGTGATGTAATCAATGAATTAGCAGGGCACGAATTGTCGCATCAATGGTGGGGAAATGCACAATTACAACCCGATTATAGAGAAGGAAGTGGTGTGCTTACAGAGACATTGGCACAATACACGCAATTGATGTTGTACAAAAACGACTACGGTAAAGAAAAAATGCTGGAAATGGTCAAGCTTTATAAAGATATGTATGAAAGTGAAAAAGCATTTAGTGGCGAAGAGCCTTTGTATAACTCAAATCCAAATAATGCCAATGTCATATACAACAAAGGTCTGGTAAAAATGTATGAATTGTATTTGTTAATTGGCGAAGAGAAAATCAATTTGGCTTTAAAAAGGCTGTTAACCAAACATACATTTCCCTTACAACCAGCCACAACAATGGACTTGATTGAAGAATTGAAAATGGTTGCCAAAAAAGAAAATCATAAAGAATTAGATAATATATTTAGGGAATGATAAACGTTTGAATCAAGTCTGAAGTGATTAAGATAAGGTATGTTAAGAAAAAAATGCGAATAACTAAGTATATAAAAAATTGCTATTAAGTGATTAATTCATTGGCTTTTTCATATTTTTATGATCTTTGTTAATTCGAAAATTAGTGCCAATCTACACGGAATTTTTCATACACTAAAGGCTGCAGGAATTTGGTACGTTAAAGGGACATCCTTTGCAAAGTAAAAGGTACATAGTTTACACTTTATAGAGTTATAATTTTTTAGTATAACAGTTAATTATTAATATTCATGAAGATTTTTTTATAAACTTTAATGTATTGACTGATATAATATATTAAATATGTAAGCTTCCCTTAAATAGAACTGCTTATTTTTCCAAAATTACATTATTTATTTTGTTTTTAATTCCTCTGGGGCTAGCCCCAGAGGAATTAAGTTTTGCGTATTTTACCGGAGGGATTTTCCCTAGACTATCGTGTGGTCTCTTATGATTATAATCATCCATCCAAATTTGGGTTTGTTCTCTTACTTGATGTAGGTCTTCAAATATATACTTGTTTAAAACTCCACGCCTATAGGAGCCATTAAAACGCTCGATAAAAGCGTTTTGAGTTGGCTTTCCTGGTTGAATGTATTTAAACTCTATTTCGTGCATATGGCTCCAATCATTTGTGATATGTGCTATAAACTCTGGACCATTGTCCATCCTTATTTTTTTGGGCTTTCCTTTTTTGTTGATTAAATGGTTGAGTACCCAAACGATGCGATTGCTTGTTAATGAAAAGTCTATTTCAATATGAAGTGCCTCTCGATTAAAATCATCAATGATATTAAATGCCCTAAAGCGTCTCTTGTTTTCTAGGACATCCGTTACAAAATCCATACTCCAAGTATGGTTCAGTTTATTTGGAACTTCTAAGGGCTCCATAACCCTGGCAGGTAAACGTTTCTTTACTTTTCTCCGCAATGGAAGTCCTAATGCCACATAAACACGATGTACACGTTTATGATTCCAAGGCTTGCCTTCTTCTCGTAAACGGTCATAAGCCTTCCAAAATCCTTCTTCTGAATGTTCCTTTGCTTTTTGTTGGAGTGATTCTTCTATGGCCGAATCATCTTTTGGTAATGGCCTATAGTAGTAAACACTCTTACTCATATTGAGAACACGACACGCCCTACTGATGCCGTAATGAACAAGCTCTTTGGCTATGTTTCTTTTTCGGTAAGGCTTTAAAGCTTTTTTTCAATAATCTCCTTTGCCATTTGATGGTCTAGTGCTAGGGTAGCATAAATCTGTTTGAGTTTAAGGTTTTCTTCTTCTAGCTCCTTGAGTCTTTTTAATTCCTTAGAATTCATTCCTGCATACTTAGAACGCCACTTATAAAAAGCAGCAGCACTTACTCCATGCTCACGGCTAATTTGGTCGACACTCTTACCACCATCGAATTCCTTAAGGATCTTTGCAATCTGAGTGGGTGAAAATTTACTCTTTCTCATACTGTTCAAAATTAAGATTTATATTCTACTTTTAAACAGTTCGGTTTTAAGGGAAGCTTACATTTGAGGCTTCCAAAATTCAGTTTTGTGCTTATTCCTTTAAATCCGTAAAATTTTATATACCATGGCTTACTATTTTATAATTAGTTTAGTATTCGCTTGGTAACATCAGTATATTATTTACAAAAAATAAGCGAAGTTCGTCTAATGGAAAATGGGTCACATGATACCATTGTTTTTGTAAAAGATTACCATTACCATCAGAATAACTAATTTCTGCTTGGTACCCTGTAGTCTCTAATTTTTCGATGGGAGTTTTTTTGAAATCTATCCTGATAAATTCACTCCGATTCATCAAACTTTTTGCTATTAGGGAAGTATCAGTAATCAGCCAAAAACATTCGGCAACCTCGGACAAATATTTTAGCCCATCCGTAAATCGGGTTCGTAATACTGGTATTTGATAAAACATTTCTGTACCCTTAAAATGTTGTAATTGTTCTTTAATTTCGTTAATTTGCGCTTTCATTATTTTTCTTTAAAAGATTAATATTGAACTAAATACTTTAAAAAAAAGGGCGTTTAATTTCGGGGACGCCCTTTGATTTTCCTAAGCTTTACTTATCGTTTTTTCTTCCTAGCAATAGAATTTCTTTTGCTTCTACTTCGGTCACATAACGCTCGCTACCATCTTCGGTAGTGTAGTTTCGAGTTCTGAGTTTTCCAGTTACTCCTAACTCCTTTCCTTTACTCACAAATTTTTCGATGATTTCGGCAGTCTTACCCCAAGCTACAACCGTATGCCAATCTGTATTCTGAACTTTTTCGCCTTTGCTATTTTTATAGCTTTCGTTTGTAGCGATAGAAAACCGAGCTACTTTTTTGTTGTTGGCAAGGTTTGTAATGGTTGGCTCTTGTCCAACATTTCCAATTAACTGTACAAGATTTTTGATACTTTTCATATTAAAATATTTAAATGATTTATACTTCCCCTATTGATTTATTAGGTTCCCTTATACAAGGGAATGAAATTAAATTTTAAGGGGTGTTTGTTCTTTTCTTCTGTGCGTAACACAATGGATATAGTGGGTTTTGTCAAGACTTTTCGGGAACAAATCAGGTGTGTTTGCGACGTAGTAAAACCCTTGGGTTTTCAAGGAAGTAGAAACCTTATTTTTCACTAAAACTTGTATAGTCTTGATAAGTTCCATAAGGACATTAGCAATTCTTTTAAGCGCAGTTGCGTTTGAGCGTACCGATAGTTAAGTGAAATAAGTAGCAGTGTTTAATCTAGAATTGGTTATGTCCGGCCTGTTTTTCGACGCCCTGAAAAACAACTAAGGCTTTATCCATTATAAACCCCTTAAAATCTGCAAGGCAACTGTTTGATTTTTATGGATTTTCGAGTAAGGGCTCAAGAAGACCGCGCCGAACATCCGGTTAAGAAAATCAAGGCGATGGCTTTCCTATTAAAAAGCGGACTTAATTCACGATTTTGGCTTAGGAATGAAATGTTCCTTACCAGAGCATCGGGAAGGATTAATAGAATGGAAAGCTAAAATCGGGGATTGTGTCCAAGATAGTTGAAGGGAAGCTCTTTTCCCGGAATGTAGCTTTTTTGCGGAATGCAGGGGAATGTGCTGAAAGGTTTATAAATCCTTATCTCTCCTTATATAGAATTTAGGCGGACTTAATTTCAAATTTGTAGAATAAAAATGAAACGATTTCCGTTTTTGGCCGGGCTTAGCGCAATGGAAACCGGATTCTAGGGGATTGTGTGTAAGACTTTCCAATTATACATATTACCTTTTTTATCAATAGAAACGCAATAAAGCGAAGTATGAGTTATACTATTTTGTTCTTTGAAACATAAATAAATGTTCTTTTTGAAAATATTTTTGTTTTTATAAAATCATCATTCAAACTATCGAAAATTTTATCTAAGCACTAATAAAATCTATTGAAATCTATACTAAGTAAAGCATTATTTTTTTAACAACATGTTAGGAGTTGCTACCGTTCTAAAACCTAAATGTTCTGCCGAAGAATCTACACTATTTCCCATTCTTGATGAAACTCTATAACTAGCACAGTACACATCACTACATAAAAAAGAACCTCCTTTTATTACTCTTTGCTGTAAATATGAGTTGTTTGGGTCATAAGCTCTTTCTGCTCCTTTAGGGTTTTTAATTGTTTTATGCAATGCCGTAATTTCTTTATAGTACCTAGTATTATACCAATCTGTTGTGAACTCCCATACATTTCCCGTCATATCATACAAACCAAAAGTATTAGGCGGATATGATTTTACAGGTGCCATTCTTTCAAAACCATCTTTTAATGTATTCATCACTGGGAATTCCCCTTCCCAAGTATTCGCCATTTTTGATAATTGAGATAGATCGTCCCCCCAAAAATAGGTTGCATTCGTTTTATTTCCTCTAGCGGCATATTCCCATTCGGCCTCTGTTGGTAATCGTCGATTGGCCCATTTACAATAAGCTTTGGTATCTTCAAATGCAACATGAACAACGGGATAATTCTCCCTCCCTTCTAAATTACTTTTTGGACCTAAAGGATGCCGCCAATTAACACCTATTGACCATGCCCACCATTGTGAAAAGTCATATAAATTTGGAACTGTTGCTTTTGCTTTTTTGAAAAGTAATGATCCTGGTTGTAGAATTGAATCATTAGGTTTAGGTGTGTCTTGCGGTAATTGTTTCTTCATTTCTTCCCAATCAATTGGCCTTTCGGCTACTGTAACATAACCTGTTTCCAAAACAAATTTTGAAAATTCCGAGTTTGTAACCTCTGATATATCCATAAAGAATCCATCAACTGCAACAGAATGTTGCGGTTTTTCATGATCCATTGCCATCTTATCTTGAGGTACAGCTCCTTGCAAAAAAGTTCCTCCTTTAATCCAGACCATACCATCTGGTGGATGATTAATTAAGCTGTCTAAGGTTGTTGAATTAGTAATTGAAGCTTTCGAAGAAATACTGAAAGTTTGCTTTTTATTGTTTTTTGTAGATTTATTATTACAAGCAAACACCATAGAAATAAGAAGAAATGTTATAAATTGGAATCTGAAATTTTCCATTGAATAAAATATATTTTGAAGGAATAAAAAACTAAATCTAATCTTTTTTAATTACTAATTACATTCATATTCTTGATTAATTAATATGTATAAATTGAAAAAAACGCTATAAAATTATCGAACGTATCAAATTAAAATTATGTATTAATTTTTTTTTGAGAATATCGACTAAACACTATAAATAGAATACCACACAACAACCAAGCTGGAAGCGTTACAAACGATAAGAAAACATTAAACTGGATTGATATAAAGTAGAATATACTGAAGCTAATTGCCCAAGCCCAAAATACAGAACTATTAAAACTTATGTTTGCTTTCTCAGCATAGGTTTTAATAATCCCTGCTTTTTTATAAAAGAAATGTTCAAATACGATAATAGCACCAAAAGGGGCTAGAATAAATCCATA
The DNA here is from genome assembly GCF_000799565.1 of Cellulophaga sp. Hel_I_12. Lineage (NCBI taxonomy): Bacteria > Pseudomonadati > Bacteroidota > Flavobacteriia > Flavobacteriales > Flavobacteriaceae > Cellulophaga > Cellulophaga sp. Hel_I_12. The sequence continues at coordinate 3,670,966 of NZ_JUHB01000001.1, read as the reverse complement.
TAACGCTACAAAACCTAATAATTTCATAGCAAAGGCAGGAAATAAACCTGCAATAGTAGCAATAGTACCTGCAATAATCGTAACCCAAAAAGTCGATACTTTAGGAATAATCGCTTGGAAAGCTAAGCCGGCTCTATAAATGGTTGGGTTTGCTGTTGTCCAACCTGCTAAAACAACGGCAATAATTCCAAAAATACCAATAGCGTTGTGCGCAAGCGGTCCTGGTGCTACTGGAGGTGCTTCCCCATTATTTAAAAAAGCCATAGCCTCAGGTGACTTTAGGTATACCGCATATAATAATGCAGCAGCAATCCAAGCCATATAATGCCCTACATACATTCCTGCCGCGGTTGTCCACCCGGCACTAGCCTTTTTGGAAAAACGAAATACGGATAAATCAGACATTCCTACATGCATAGCAGCATTGGCAAACCAAGACCAAATCACTACGTGCCAAAAGGTGTATTTTATTTGACCAGGAAAAGGTTCTGAACCTTCTCCCCAGATATTCCAAAAATCAGTAAAATTAGTTACGCCTAATTGACTTAAAGCAACAATGCCACAAGCTATAAATGCAATAACAATAATAGGAGACATCCAGTTAGCTGCCTTAGAAACAGTATCATACCCCTTGGAGGCAATTAATGAAATTACTGCTCCAATAGCGATCACAATAATAATCCATGTAGCACCATTAGGCATGGTATCGGTTAGTTTTGGCATCTCCATATCAAAAGGAATACCCACCGCCGTAGCAGAAACCGTAATCATAGAACCTGCTAAAAAGCAAAATAAAATTCCGTTAGCAAGGTTATAGCCAGTAACCAATTTTTTACCACAAATTTTTTCTAACTGGTAGTATAATGTTAACCTGTTTTTTACCGCAATTTCTGCTGTTAAAAAGCGCCAGCTTAATACTGCTAAAAGATTCCCTAGTAATAAACCAATTATAAGGTCAAAAGCACTTACCCCAGCAGTTAAAAACAAAGGGCCAATCATAAATTCAGTTCCCGCGGCGTGTTCTCCGGCATACATCCCTAAAAAACTTTGCCATCCTTTTAATTTCGATGGGGGAATTGGCTCTCTTTCGAATTCGCCACCTACGATACGCTCGATAACTTCTTCTTCTATATTGAATTGGCTCATGGTTAGTTTTACTTAATTGGTGATTAAATGTTTTGGTAAATCTTCTACTTTTTCACAGCATAATTGGTCCATGACCTGCTTAAATTGTGTTTTAAGGATTGATATGGTATGGTCTCCTCCTTGATTTCCTAAAGCACCACAACCATAAAGGAATGATCTTCCCATAAAGGTAAACTTGGCACCAGATGCGATAGCTCTGGCAATATCAGGACCAGAGCGTAAACCGCTATCCATCATTATTTCAATTTGATCGCTATATTTTTTAGTGATTTCTTGTAAAGAGTTAATAGAAGATTCTGCAGCATCAAGCTGTCTACCACCATGATTAGAAACAATAATGCCATCAAAACCCAAACGAATAGCGTCTTGTGTGTCTTGTTCAGAAGCAACACCTTTTAACACTAGCTTTCCTTTCCATTTATCACGAATTGGCTTTATACGCTCTTCATTTAATCGTCCTGAAAAGGTTCTATCCATAAACTGCCCTAACTGCTTTAAGTTTAAACCTTCTGGTGTATAAGGTTTTAAAGTTTCAAAAGTGGGTTGACCGTATTTTAAGGTGTTATAAGCCCAAGTCGGTTTTCCTAATATTTGTAAAATATTGGTAATCGACATTTTGGGTGGTAAAGCCAATCCGTTACGGATATCTCTTGGCCGATATCCAAAAGTGGGTACATCACACAATAATACTAAAACGGGACAACCAGCAGCTTCGGCTCTATTGATAATATCATCTCTTAGACTATCCTCTGCAGGGTTGTATAACTGAAACCAAGCGTTACCTTCGGTAAGTTCACTTGCAGTTTCAATATCCATAGTGGTTACCGTACTCAGAATAAAAGGAATGTTATGTTGGTGAGCCGCTTTTGCTAAAATCTGTGGGGAATTAGGCCACATTAAACCTTGCAAGCCTACTGGAGCTATTCCGAAAGGAGCGTCAAACTCCATTCCTAATACTTTTGTTTTTGTAGAACTTATACCTTCATTTCTAAGGTATCTGGGTTGTAATTGTACTTCTCTTATGTCGGCAGTATTTCTAACAATACTTACATCTTCATTACAACCACCATCTAAGTATTCAAAAGCAAATTTTGGAATACGCTTCATGGCTTTGTTTCGTAAATCGTCCATAGACGGGTAATCAGAATTAAATTTCATAGCCATTCGGTGCGTATTTTTTATTTTGATATAAAAGGAATATGTTTTTTTAAAGAATAATTCTTTTTTAAGAATTTAGAATTTAACTTGGTATCTGATATAGCAATGGCAGCACCCATAGCTGAACCTAAAGAGGAGTCTGTTGTTCTCAAGACCATATTTCGTAAATAATGCGATACTAATTTAATATACACATCATTATCACTGAAACCACCATCAATAAATAATTTTTCAATAGTATCATCGCCTGTTGCGATTTTTATACTTTCTACTTGTAATAAAACTAACTCTATCATTAAATGGTGATAGGCATGTTCAAATTTATCATAAGAAACAGTAGTTTCTTTAGGCATATTTTCATGCACAATACTTTTCCATTTAAAACTGTAATTAAAGTCTTTTATGATATCAAAAAAAGTATCATAATTAAACATTACAGTTTTATGATAGTCTTTATCTACCTCAAATTTATCTGACAATTCTTTTACTTGAAGACTATATTCATTACCTAAAAATAAGCGACTAGATTTAACAGGTTTTCCATTTATACGCATGTAATTAATACAATTTTTCTCTATATCTTCATTAGATAATAATTGTTCTGAAAATGGGTTAAGCGCAATACTCCATGTACCTGTTGATACTAAAATAAATTTTTCTTTTACACTTCGTACATAAGGTAAAAGAGCGGCAGAACTATCATGAATGCCAACACCTATTTTGATACGTTTGCCGTTATAGTTCATGTTAATACTGGTTTCAGTAGAAACAATAGGGGGTAGTTTGGTATGAATGCCTTCTTGATACACCCAACTATGGTAGTCTTTTTTGCTATAATCCCATAAACCTGTGTGACAGCCAATACTGGTGTATTCACTTAAAGGGATACCTGTAAATATATAGCTGATATATTGTGGAAGGTGCAACGAAAGAGCAATTTTTTGATAGACTTTAGGTTGGGTATGTTTTAACCAATAGAGTTGCATTCCTGAATTCAGCATTCCTGAATTAGAAGATCCCGTTGCTGTTGAAAATTCTATTTCTGGCCCATAGGTATCATAGAATTCTGTAATTAAGCTTTGATCTAAAGTTTTTGTATAATTATAAAGCGGGGTCACAACCTCTCCGTTTTCGTCTAAATGAACAAAACTGGCTCCATACGTTGAAAAATTAATAGCTATAATATTATATTCTTCTGCATGTAGAATTCTATCAAAAACTTCTTTTAACCAAATTTGTAAAGAGGCTAAGTCTTCTGTTGGATAACCGTCTTCATCTTCAATCAGCTCAAACCTTGTATATTCTCTATAAATTTCTTGAAAATCAGCATCAAAAAGAAAAAATTTCTTATTTGTTTTTCCAATATCAAATACAGCAGTTACCTTCTTCATGGTTATGTATTATAATCCCGATGCTACTGAATTTGCACCTCTTTCATCAATCAATTTTTTCCGTATTTGGAGTGTTCTATACGCTTCTATTGGGTTCAATGCACCTCCACGTACTAAACGAGCTTTAGCTAATAAAGGGCGAACATCTGTTCTGTACGCATTTTGAATTAGCTCTTGACATTTCACTACATCATGATTTTCTTGCGCTTCTTTTAATGCTTTTTGGTCTACTAACAGCGCTTTTGCATAGGCTTCTTGAATCGCTTCTAAAGATTGCATAATATCTTCTAAAGGATCTTTTATATTATGACTAGCATCGATCATCCAGGCAGGATACGGATTCTGTGGATTATTTTCCATCCCGTAAACCAAGGCATTAAATATTAAAAACAAGGCATAAGGTTTTATACTTCCAACGGTAACATCGTCATCACCATATTTACTATCATTAAAATGAAAACCACCTAGTTTCCCTTTTAACATTAACGTGGCTACAATTTGTTCAATATTCGTATTTGGTAAATGATGTCCTAAATCAACTAAGGTATAGGCTTTATCGCCACATTCGTTAGCCAACATGAATGAAGTTCCCCAATCTTGAATAACAGTACTATAGAAATTAGGTTCATAAGGTTTATATTCAATAAATAGCTTCCAATCCTCCGGTAATCCTCTATAAATTTCCTTTAAACTACCTTGTGTATGACTTAGTACGGTTTGAAAATTACTTTGGCCTGGAAAATTAGAACCATCAGCTAACCATACCGTTAAACTTTTTGAACCTAGTTTGTTGCCAATATTGATTACATCAATATTATGAGCAATGGCTTGATCGCGAACGGCCTTACTTGTATTGCTTAAAGAGCCAAATTTATAGCTCTCTTTGGCATTTTTTTGATCTTGAAAAGTATTAGAATTTACAGCATCAAATAAAATATTGTGGGAAGCCGCTTTTTCTTTAATTGCAGCATAATCATTAGGAACATCCCAAGGAATATGCAGCGATACGGCTCCTGCTGTTTGCGTAAGGGCATGAATCATCCCAATATCATCTATTTTTTGCTCTAAGTTTGATGGTTCTCCTTGGAAGCCAAAACGTCCAAAACGTGTTCCACCAGCGCCTAGAGCCCAACTAGGAATGGCTACTTGAAAATCAGCTAATTTTTTTACTAACTGATCAACATTTGATCCATTTTTTGTTAAACTGTTAGCAAGGAAATCAAAATCAGTCGTATGATTTAATAGGTCTTTTTTATTGCAATCTTCTATGTGTGTTTTGTCTAAACGCATTTATAGGTATATCTTAGTTATTAGATGAAATTTTTAAAGATAAAAGTTCTGTTTTTATCAAAATAATTTAACGTACGAAAGCATTCGCCATACCCCCATCAACATTAATAATATTTCCAGTAGACTTATCTAGAATTCCAACCAAAGCGAACACGCCATTTGCAATATCATCAGGTGTAATGATTTCATTTAGTAAGTTTCTTTTAGCATAAAAAGCAGGTAATTCTTCTACCGTAATGCCATTTGCTTTTGCTCTCCCTTCTGCCCAAGCACCTTCCCAAATTTTACTCCCTATAATAACACCATCTGGGTTTACAGTATTTACTCTAATTTTATCTTTACCTAATTCAGCGGCTAATAAACGTACCATGTGTTGTTGTGCTGCTTTAGCAGTACCATAGGCTACGTTATTAGGTCCAGCTACTAATCCGTTTTTACTAGCGATAGAAATAAAATTACCTCCTAAACCTTGCTGACGCATAATGGCTGCGGATTGCTTTGCTAAATAGAACTGACCTTTTACTAAAATATCTTGTAAAATATTCCAATCTTTATCTGTGGTATCTTCTAGAGCTTTTGAAATCGCTAACCCTGCACTATGTACTACGATATCGACACCACCAAACTCAATACATGCTTTTTTATAGGCAGAAGCAATAGATTCGGTCTTTGTTACATCACAAATAGCATAGGTTGACACATCTCTTTTATAAGTAGCGTTTGCCTCTATTAAACTTTCTTCGTTAATATCGGTTAACACCACATTAGCGCCTTCAGCGGCTAATTTATCAGCAATAGCTTTACCAATTCCACCACCCGCTCCAGTAACAAAAGCTACTTTGCGCGATAACGGTTGTTCTTTTGGCATACGTTGTAACTTTGCTTCTTCTAATAACCAGTATTCAATATCAAAAGCTTCTTGTCTTGGTAATGACGTATACGCCGTAATAGCTTCAGCACCTCGCATTACGTTAATAGCATTAATATAAAACTCGTTAGCCACACGTGTGGTTTGCTTATTTTTTGCAAAACTAAACATACCTACCCCTGGATATATAATAATTACAGGGTTAGCGTCACGCATGGCAGGACTATTCGCCTTTTTGCAGGTATTATAATAATCAGCGTATTCCTGTCTATAAGCCGCAAACGCAGGCTCTAATTTCTTTAAAATAGCATCAGCATCCGATAAATCTTCCTTTTTATCTAAGGTTAATACCAAAGGTTGAATTTTAGTTCTTAAGAAATGATCAGGACATGAAGTTCCCATGGGTGCTAAGCGTTCCAAATCATAACTATTAATATATTCCATCACCACATCCGTATCTGAAAAATGGCCAATCATTCTATTTTCTGAAGAACACAACCCTCTTAATAAAGGCATCATTTGAGCCGCTTTTTCTAAACGCTTTTCTTTTGGTAAGCTTTCAATTTTTTGTCCACCAAAAACACTCCCTTTTTCTTTTATCTTTTTTGCTATAAATTCAGAGGCCATTTCTATTACTTCTAAACTATTGATATAACACTCATAAGAAGTATCTCCCCAAGTAAATAAACCATGACTCCCTAAAACGATACCACGAATCCCTGGATTATCTGCTAAACATTTTTCTATTTGAAGTCCTAAATCGAACCCTGGACGTTGCCAAGGTACCCAGCCCATAGTATCTCCCCAAATTTCTTTGGTTACTTGCTCACTATTTTCCGCAGCCGCAACAGCAATAAGTGCATCAGGGTGTAAGTGGTCTATATGTTTAAATGGGAGTAAACCGTGGAGTGGCGTATCGATTGATGGTGCTTTGCTGTCCAAATCATAAATGCTGTGGTTAAACAAACCTACCATACGGTCTTCATCTTCTAAGCCCCCATATACATTCTTTAAATTACGTAAACGATCTACATAAATTCCGGCAATACCTGATCTATCTAAAGTGCCTATATCGCCACCAGAGCCTTTAATCCACATTACCTCAACATCTTCATTGGTGAGAGGGTCTTTTTCTATAGTTCTGCAGCTTGTGTTTCCTCCACCATAATTAGTTATTCTTAAATCTGCTCCGAGAATATTTGATCGGTATAAAAATAAAGCAACTTGGTCGTCACCTAATTCTGCCGCTTTTTTTTCATCCCAAAGATAATCGACATATTTAAATTGTTTCAGAGAACCACTCATATTATAAATCTTAAAATATTATATTATTGCTGCTAAAGTAAAATAGTAAAGTTGTGTTTCTATCCTGTACTGTACCGCTAAATCTTGATAATTTTATTTTAACTAATCTAAATATAATTGTAATTAAAATGATATTTTCTCAAAAATCTATTTACTTTGTTGTCTAACTTATAATAAATCTACTAAAGAATTTACCCAATGGACATATTCAAATTCATTAAAATTGACGAAAACTCAAGAATCCCTAAATACAGGCAAATTGTGGATTCAATGATCTATAATGTTTCTCTTGGAAATTTAAAAATGGATCAAAAGATTCCATCAATTAATAGATTTAGTGAAGAATTTTATTTATCGAGAGATACAGTAGAAAAAGCCTATAATATTTTAAAGGAACGAAAAATCATCACCTCCATTAGAGGTAAAGGTTATTACATTAATAGGACTCAACTCTTGTCTAAAATCAACATTTTATTTCTTGTAAATAAATTGAGTTCCTATAAATTACAAACCTATAATTCTTTTATCAATGCCATAGGGACTAATGCCCATACGGATCTACACATTTACCATTGCGACGAATCACTTTTTTTGAATTTGATGGAAAAGCATAAATCGACGTATGATTATTACGTGATTATGCCCCATTTTAAAACAGAAGATTTAAAGCATATCAGTTTTACCGAGCCCGTTGTAAACGCAATAAAGAAAATACCTAAGCAAAAATTAGTCATCCTCGATAATATTAAACTCAATATGGATGGTGAAATTGTTGAGATTTATCAAGATTTTGAAAATGACATCTATAACGCTTTAAAAAAAGGCCTCACCAAAATTTCAACCTATCAAAAATTAATTTTGATATATCCAGATAAAGCCGTTTATCCTTTTCCTAGACGTATTTTACACGGTTTTAGAAAATTTTGTGTGGAATTCAATTTAAATTTTGAAATCTTGAGTGAGGTTTATGATGAGATGATCCTTAAAAAAGGTGACTTATTTATCACAATAGAAGAATCTGACTTGGTTAATTTAGTGAAGCAAATTAGAGATGATGAATATATTATGGGCAAAGATATTGGTGTCATTTCTTATAATGATACGCCGTTGAAAGAACTTTTGGGCATAACGGTTATGTCTACAGATTTCAAGGTGATGGGAGCATCAGCGGCTCAAATGATTTTAGACAAGAAGAAAGGAAAATTTAAAGTCCCTTTTAATTTTATTGACAGAAACTCCATATAAGATACTTCACTAAACAACCTCATCAGCATACCACAGGACAGTTATTTAAAATTGCTAAAGTAGTTTTAGGAATCATTCAAGATTCCGTTTATGAAAAAACTACTTAGTATTTTATTCGTTCTCCCTTGTTTTGCAATTGCTCAAAATGCTTCGGTTCAGTTATCTATTGACCTAGATAAAACCAATGATATTAAGATAGCATTTCAAGAAAACGAAATTTACGATATCACAACAACAGGTAAAAATCCGTATGTTTTGACAACACCATTAGTTTCAAAAACCTCTAAACCCAGCACACAACTGAGTTTTGAATATTTCTGTCCAACAGGTGTTGATTTTATCAAACTTCATTTTCTTCGTTCAGAAAAAGAAATTAGCTCAAAAAGAATAGGTGATGTGGGTTCAACGGAAGGTTGGGTAGAATTTAAAGTAGCTATTTCCGATGCTCTTGAAAACTGGGGAGAAATGAACGATGTAATTCGTTTGGATTTTGGCAATGCTCCCGATTTAAAAATTCAAATTAAAAATCTTCAGATTAGGGCATTGACTATTAGAGAAAAGGAAATTGAAGTCAACAAACAGGCCAAAAAAGAGGAAGAAGCTATTCTTGAGAAACATTTAAAAGATTATCTGTCAACAAACTTCCAAAATAAAGTCGAATATGTTTTGGCTACCGACAAGGAAATTCAAATAAAAGGAACAGTCTCTACGAATGATAATTACTACTTGGCTGAAGTCAGCCCCTACGAAAATGTGACCGAACTTAAAGCCTTTGAATTCATCGCACCGATTAAAACGGTTGGAAAATTCTTTGAAATGAATATAGACCGTACCATAAAAAGGCATGGTTTTAATCAGGATCGGGCTTTGTCAAAATGGGTTATTGTCACACAAAAAGACAACAACTATCAATTAGCCTCGGGTTCACGTTACGCCGATTCTATCGTGCCAAAATACACTCATAATTTTCTAAAGCCGTCCACAAAAAAAGGTCTTGGCGGTTACAGCGCCAATAGGGATGCGCCTATGTCTGATTTAGACGACTTAGGCATCACTAGTGCTACGGTAAATATTTGGATCACGCACTTCTTTATGTCTGGACCATCTCCAACCAATATGCCTTTTGAATATATGGGCAAAACCTATTATGTAGATAAAGTAAAAGTAAAAAGTTACGATGATACCTTATTATCAACCGCAGAACGGAATATTGAAGTCTCAGCAATTTTGTTAGTGGACAAAGCTACCAAAGCAAAAGACAAAGAAATAGGACGTATTCTTCAACATCCAGATTGTGATCCCGCAGGCATTTACAGTATGCCTAATTTTACTACGCCAGAAGGTGTACAATATTATTCCGCCGTTCTCGATTTTCTGGCTAACCGATATAGCCGACCTGATAAAAAATATGGAACGATTAATCATTATATCATTCACAATGAAGTTGATGCAGGTTGGGTTTGGACCAATGCTGGAGATAAAACCGCCTTAGTATTCATGGATCTTTATCATAAATCCATGCGAATGTCTCACAATATTGCCAGAAAATACAATTCAAATTCTAAAGTGTTTATTTCCTTGACACATTATTGGAACTGGACGTCCAATCCGCATTTCTACCATTCCAAAGAATTATTGGAGCAACTTTTACAGTTCTCAAAAACAGAAGGCGACTTTGAATGGGCAATTGCACAGCATCCATATCCTGAATCACTTAGAGAACCAAAAACTTGGTTGGACAAAAAAGTGAGTTTTGATTTTGATACCCAACTGATCACCTTTAAAAACACTGAAGTTTTAGATGCTTGGGTAAAACAACCCGAAGTGCTTTTTAAGGGTAAAACAAAACGTATTGTATATCTCTCAGAAAATGGCACCAATTCACCAACCTATAGTGAGCAGGATCTAAAGGAGCAGGCCGCTGGAATGGCTTATGCTTTAAAAAAGATAAAATACTTAGATGGCATTGATGGATTTCAATATCATAATTGGCAAGATAACCGTCGAGAAGGTGGTTTAAGGATTGGACTGCGACGCTTTCCTGATGACGAAGATCAACCAGGTGCTATAAAACCTGTTTGGAATGTTTATCAAGCCTTTGGGACAGACCAAGAAGATGAAGTTTTTGATCCATACAAGAAAATGATCGGCATTGAAAATTGGGATGAGATCAGACAAAAAGTAGATACAGGAAAAAAAAAATCCAAACCTTGAGGAATGTGCATAGCGATACTTGGGTGGCAACAGATGCCTTGGGAAGAAAACTTCCAACTTACGACGAATGTGGTCCGAAAAAAGAGGATCGTTTTGTAGGCATGTTTTATTTTATTACCCATAATGATCCCGACGCTCTAGGACCTTTTAATGTTAGCAAAATCATCGCGAAAAATCCTGAAAATCCTAAATGGGGCAGCGGCAGCCATTATTGGGGTGAACCTGAAATTGGATACTATCTCAATCAAGAAGAATGGGCCATTCGACGTCATGCGCTACAATTGACGGACGCTGGTGTAGACGTCATCATTATCGATGTGACCAACAATAAAACCTATTTTGAAGTCTATTCTACCATTTGTAAAGTCTTTAAAAAAATGCGTAGAGAAGGCGAACGAACCCCTGATATCGCCTTTTTAGGGAGCGAAATATCCGTTAACACATTATGGGAAGAATTTTATTCCAAAGGACGTTATAAAGATTTATGGTTCATTTGGAAGGGCAAACCACTTCTACTCTATGGCCAACATGAACAACCACAACGCCATTTAATCAACGATATTAAATTCTCTGAAGAGATCGAAAATTTCTTCACTCTGAAGCAAAGTTGGGCTTGGACCTCCTTACCATGGTATGAAGAAGGACAGGATGAATGGCCATGGATTGACCACTATCCGCAAGCAATATCATGGCACAATGATCCGTCAGAAAAAGAAATGGTACCTGTTGCTGTAGCACAACATCCATTATCAAACATGGGACGGAGTTTTCATAATTTTCACCAACCAGAACTCAACGAATTTGACTTGACACCTGTTACGAATAATGGATTATTTTTTCAAGAACAATGGAAAAGGGCTTTGGAAGTCGATCCTGAATTTGTTTTTGTAACCGGATGGAATGAATGGTCGGCTGGAAGGCAAACCATAAGATTCAATGTGAGTAAAGAATTGCAGCAATGGAAATTCTATCCTGGAGCACATTTAGGAAAAGTTGGAAAGAAACTACATCTAGGAGACTCCTATTTTATTGATCAGTACAATCAAGAATACAGCAGAGATATTGAACCTATGAAAGGCGGTCATACGGATAATTATTACTACCAATTGATGGCCAACATAAGAAAGTACAAAGGTGTAGAAAAACCTTCCTCCCAAACTTTTAAAGATATAGACCTGTACGAAAATTTTGAGCAATGGGAAGATATTGAGTCTATTTATTATGACCATATTGGAGACACTGAACATCGGCATAGTCAAAAACAGGGAAATGCTGGATCATATACCGACACTAAAGGACGAAACGATTTTGAACTTGCCAAAGTCGCCCACAATAACACCTCGGTATTTTTTTATATCAAAACCACAAATGACATCTCGTCTAACACAGATCCTTATTGGATGCTTTTGCTAATTGATACCGACCAAAACCCAAACACAGGTTGGAATGGCTATGACTTACTTATCAATAATGGGGTTAAAAACGAAAATACAACATCTCTCAAAACCTACCATCCAAACAAAGGATGGGTTTTCGTTGAAAACATTATGTATAAAAAAGAAGGCAATCAATTGATGTTAGAAGTACCACAAAAAATATTCAAATCCACAAAAGACCACTTAAGTTTTGACTTCCATTGGGTGGATCATCCATCAGCATTAAAAACCATTGATGATCTTATTCAAGCAGGAGATAATGCCCCAAGTAGAAGAGCTAATTATAGGTATTAAAATTTAAACTATGAGGAATATAGGAAGTATAGTGCTCATCACCTTACTGCTATTTAGCTGTAACAAGATTGAAAAAAAAGAAAAGCGACCACCGAACATTCTCTTTATTTTAGCCGATGATATGGGTTGGGCAGATTTACCAAATTATGGGAATCAATTCAACGAAGCTCCACACATTGAAGCCTTAGCGAAACAAGGAATGCAATTCAGCAATGCCTATGCGGCAAATCCTGTATGTTCACCAAGTAGAGCCAGCATTCAAACAGGCCAATATCCAGCACGAATAGGTCTTAACGATTTTTTACCAGGACATTGGAGGTCTTTTGAAAAACTTACCGTTCCATCCAATAAAACACAATTTCTCCCTTTAAGTTATGAAACCATTGGTGAAGTTTTGCAAAGTGCAGGATATAAAACAGGTTACTTTGGAAAGTGGCATTTGGGACATACGGAAAAACACCATCCCAAAAATCAAGGTTATGATGAAAGTGTGGTTTACAACGGAGGAGGATTTTTTGATTACAATAATCTGATGTCGCCAAAAACAGATTTTCCTCCGGGGAAGATCCTGTCAGAAGCACTTACTGATTTGAGTATTGATTTCATAAATAAAAATAAAGCACAGCCATTCTTTTTATTTTTAGCACATTATGATGTTCATGTTCAGTTAGATGCCCAATCTGAACTGATTGATAAGTATCTAAAAAAACCAAAACCGATAGATTATCCATCCAATGCTATTTATGCGGCGATGGTTGAAAATGTAGACACAAGTGTGGGTAGAATATTAAAAACCTTGAGCGAGTTGGATCTTGAAGATGATACCGTAGTCGTATTTTTTTCCGACAATGGTGGTTTGGTAACCCGTTACGATAAAATACCCTTGATTGCCAAAGAAAAACTGCACTATTACGAAAAGGACACGTTGCAATATATAGCATCTTCAAATAAGCCTTTGCGTGCAGAAAAAGGAACGCTCTTTGAAGGTGGTATAAGAGAACCACTCATCGTAAAATGGCCAAAAAAAATAAAGGCAGCTAGTACATCAGACGCTTTGGTGAGCAGTATTGACTTTTTTCCCACGTTTATTGAATTGGCAAAAACAAATCTTCCTAAAAATCAACTAATAGATGGCCAAAGTATTGTAAACACACTCTTGAACAAAGAAAATCATACAGAACGAACCCTCTATTGGCACTATCCTGTTTATCACCATGCAACACCTGCAAGTGCTATCAGACAAGGGGACTGGAAATTGATTTATTTTTATGAAGACGATCATGAAGAATTATTTAATCTTAAAGTTGATATTGGAGAGACAAATGATGTTGCAAAAAATCATCCCGAGAAAAAAGAAGATCTACTAAGATCTCTAAAAAATTGGATCAAAGACACTGAAGCATTAATACCCATTCAAAATCCTGATTTTAACCCAGAAAAAAGGGAAGTATGGACAAGGCATCCAAATTTTGATGACATGCTCAAAGGAACAATTACAACAAATACAAACTAAGCAACTCCTTATGAAAAAAATAAAATCATTTTTCTATTTTATGTTGGCACTATTCATTTTTGGTTGTCAATCTATTGCAGAAATAAAAGAGAAAGACCATAAAATCACCTCAAAACCTAATATCGTATTTGTTATTGCCGATCAATTAAGATCACACGAACTGAGTTCTTATGGAGGAGTTAATATTCAAACTCCTAATCTGGATCGATTAGCAGAAGAAGGCGTAAGAATGACCAACGCGGTTAGCACCTATCCCATTTGTTCCCCATTCAGAGGAATGCTGATAACAGGTCTCTATCCATTACACTCTGGAATCTCTAATAATGACCACCCCTTAAATCCTGACTTGCCATCATTTGCCAAAGCTTGCAAAGAAGTTGGTTATAATACTGCTTTTATTGGCAAATGGCATCTGGATGGGATTGGAAGAACATCTTATATACCTCCAGAAAGACGTTTAGGATATGACTATTGGCAAGCTTTAGAATGTACGCACGATTATTTTAATTCACCATATTATGACAATAATTCTAAAGAACTTGAATTTTGGGAAGGCTATGATGCTGAAGCACAAACAAAATCGGCACAAAGTTATATTGAAAACCGAGATAAAGAAAAACCCTTTTTTCTGACACTTTCCTGGGGTCCGCCACACGATCCATATATTGCTCCAGACGAATATCGAGACAAAATTATTGCCGAAAACTTAGTATTAAGAAAAAATATAACAGAGCATGAAATTGTAGATGAGCTGCAAAACAATCCTCGTTTTAAAATACCTGATAAATTTATTAAGAGCTTTAGCGGTCTCCGTAAACTTGCAAAAGACAAGCAAATGATCAAAGAACGTTACGCTGGTTACCTCGCCTCAATATTGGCTTTGGATGATTATTTCGGTAATTTAATGAAGACGCTTCAAAAAGAAGGAATACTCGACAATACTATAGTTGTTTTCACTTCAGATCACGGAGATCACCTCGGGTCACACCAGTTTTATGGTAAAAATACACCATTTTCAGAATCCATTTCAATACCTTTTTTATTACGATATCCAAAAGCTTTAAAAGCGAAAACAGTATCCGATGCTTTGCTTTCTCCCATTGACATGCTCCCAACTGTTTTGGGTTTAGCCAATCTTAAGCATTCAAAGGTTGACGGAATTGATTTAAGCAACATAATCAAAAAAGAACAAGATGATACCCGTGATGCTATTTTGCTTATGAATTTAACTCATTTTAATGGTACTAGCCTAATTAATGGCCTAGATACGTATAGAGGAATACAAACTAAACAATTTACGTATGCGCGTTATGAAGATAAAAGTCCCTGGTTATTGTATGACAATTTAAAAGACCCCTACCAGATGAATAATTTGGTTGGTAACCTAAGCTATAGTAAGTTGATCAAAAGATTGGATATTAAACTGGATGAATTACTGAAACAAGCCGGTGATCCTGAAAAAACGAAACTAATTTATGATCGAATAATCAAAGAAAATCCCAAACGACAACTGTTGCTTGATTTAAGAAATACAAATCCAAATAAATTTTAAGTTCGGAAATACTACATAGTAGCAGTACATAAAAAGGCTCTTTTTGTTTAGCAGGTATATTAAACGGAATAGACTATCCCAATTTAAAGGTGATTGAACATTGGAAGAAATCCTTTTAATGTATCAACAGAAAATAGCGGCGACAATTGTTCCTTTATAAAAATAGAATTATCACAATTTAATTATAATTTGAAATTATGAAACACTTAGAACTTGGAATAATTTACTTTATTGCCTTACTTTATAGTAGCTGTTCAACTAAACTCGATAAAAAAAATAAAGGTGTTGATGTAACTTCACGTCCTAACATAATACTCATTTTAGCCGACGATTTTGGTATTATGGATACCCAGGCGTATGCCAATCATTTTATGGGAGTTGACACCTCCAAAATGTATTACGAAACACCACACATGGACAAACTCATAGCTGAAGGCACAGCTTTTTCACAAGCTTATGCCAACCCATTATGCTCACCAACAAGAGCGAGTATTTTGACGGGAAAATATGCTTCCCGATTAGGATTTACTACGGCAATGCCATTGCGACCAACCTACTATAATCAGAACATTGCAGTACCAGATGGCTTTTATGCCCATGATGTTTTGGAACATAAAGATGATATTAAAATTGAGCAAGCTTGGATCAATGGCACTTCAAATTCGGCCGTTCCAACAGGCACCGTCTATGATAACGGTAAAGATGAAATTTCTATTACTGAAGCACTAAAAGGTTATCACTCGGCATTTATTGGCAAATGGCATATTGGTGGTTTTGGCGCTCATGGTTACCAACCAAAAGACCAGGGCTTTGAGCCACTGGCGTGGGCTGACGCTGGGGGATCCACCTATTTTAACTGGAGAAAAGGATGGGACAACAAATCTAAAGCAGCATTTCCAAAAATGCCGCAAGAGGAATGGGAATTTGGAAATTCAGGTAAAGAAACAGGAGAGACCTACTTGACCAATGACCTCACGCAGCAGGCTTTAAGCTACATAGAAGAACGTTCAAAAATAAAAGATCAACCGTTCTTTTTATACTTTTCACATTTTGCAGTGCATTCACCATATCAAGGTATTGAAGCGGACATTCAATATTTTGAAAATAAAGCCACGAAAGGTTGGAATGGGCACAAAGACCCTGTGTATGCCGCCATGATAAAAAGTATGGATAATTCCGTGGGTGCTATTTTGAAGAAACTTAAGGATACCGGAATTGAAGATAACACCTTGGTTATTTTTATGTCGGATAACGGTGGTATTGATTCCAAGATTACGCCAAAAGGCGATGGCACAGACAACACCCCATTTTTAGGAGGAAAGGCCACATTAAACGAAGGTGGCATAAGAGTGCCTCTCGTTTTCCGTTGGAAAAGTACTATTAAAAGTGGGCAATGGGTGGATGTTCCCGTGGATTGTACTGATATTTACCCAAGCATTTTAGCTGCTGCCGGAATGGATTCAAAAGTGATGATCAGGACCCAAGATTTAGATGGTCAAAATTTGATGTTTTTACTTGAAGACACCAAAAACGAAAAAAAATCCTACACCAAAAAAGAGCATTACTGGCATTATCCTTTCAATGTCATTTACAACAGTCCGTATGATGGATATCCGCTCACACCACATTCTGCCATAAGGGATGGCGACTACAAACTCATTTTTGATTGGTACGGCCGTTTGTATCTTTATGATATTGAGAAAGATCCTTATGAAAAAACAAATCTTGTTGAAGACATACCAGCGCTGAAAAACGAAATGTTTGCTAAACTTATAACATGGTTAGAAAAAAATGTTGAGAAACGGTATTGGCCCACTCTAAACGAAAATTACAATCCACAAAAAGAAGTTAGGGAGATACCTTTTAAGAGTTTAATTCAATAAAATTCCAATTTCTAAACTAAAATGAAAACTATCAAAATTCTATCACTACTATTCATATTCTTGCTTTTTTCAGAGATAAAGGCACAAGAATTTCATGTTGCCAAAACTGGTAATGATGCAAATGAAGGGATTGCCATATCTCCCTTTCTTACTATTCAAAAAGCAGCAGATATGGCGCAACCTGGAGACATTATTACAGTTCATGCAGGGATATATCGGGAATATATAAATCCTCCTCGAGGCGGTACATCAGATTCAAAACGAATTGTTTACCGAGCAGCCAAAGGAGAAAAAGTGACCATTAAAGGCTCTGAACAGATTAAGACATGGGAGTTGCAAAGTAAGGGTGTTTGGAAAGTAACATTGGATAATTCATTTTTTGGCGATTTTAATCCATATGCCGATGTTATTTATGGCGATTGGTTTTTTGACCTAGATCGTACCCACCATACTGGAGCAGTTTATTTTAACGGCCATTGGCTTGACGAAGCTGCTGAAAAAGGAAAAATTTTTGAACCCCTTTCTGATGCTAAATTATGGTTTGCAGAAGTAAATGACACAACAACCACTATTTGGGCTCAATTTGAAAATGTTAATCCAAATAACGAAAATGTGGAAATCAACGTCCGTCAATCTGTTTTTTATCCTGAAAAGGAGAGCATTAATTACATTACTGTTAAAGGATTCAAATTAGAGCAGGCTGCAACACCTTGGGCACCACCTACCGCTGAACAAATAGGTTTGATTGGTACCCATTGGAGCAAAGGATGGATTATTGAAAATAATGAGATTTCTTATTCCATATGCTCTGGAGTTACCTTAGGTAAGTATGGTGATGAATTTGATAACAAATCTGGAGATACTGCAAAAGGCTACATCGGCACCATAGAACGTGCAGTTGCATATGGCTGGTCTAAAGAAACGGTTGGTAGTCACATCATTCGAAACAACAACATTCATCATTGTGAACAAGTTGGGATTGTCGGCTCGTTGGGTGCTATTTTTAGTGAGATTTCTGGAAATGAAGTGCATGATATTCATGTAAAACGATTTTTTTCAGGGATGGAAATGGGTGGTATTAAAATTCACGCCCCAGTTGATATGCTAATCAGTAAAAATTATGTACACCATTGCTGGCGAGGTATCTGGATAGATTGGATGGCACAGGGTACCCGCATAACTGGAAATCTATTGCACGACAATAATGCGGCCCACGATATGTTCATCGAAGTAAATCATGGGCCGATGTTGATTGATAATAATATCCTACTTTCAGCTAATTCCATTCGTAACCTTTCAGGAGGAACCGCTTTTGTGCATAATCTTTTTCTGGGTATTGATGTTCCTGAAACCAATCACAGGGAAACACCTTATTTTAAAGAGCATTCTATTGAATTGGCGGGGACTAAACTGATAATTCATGGCGATGACAAATATTATAATAACATTTTCATGAGCTATAATAACGAGCCACCGTGGCCGGAGAGAATGGGACAGAAAAAGGAAGGAAATTTCTTTGGACTTGGCGCCTATGATCCTGATAAGTTTCCAATTTACGCAGAGGGAAATGTTTACGTGGACCAAGCAACGGCTTTTAAGACAGAAATCAATAGGATAGAAAGTCCTAACTTCAAAACTGCTGTTAAAATTTTAGGAAAACCAGATGGTGCTTACCTTGAAATAAACATGAACAAAGATTGGCTTCAACAACGAAGGCACTTAGTTACTACAGATATGTTAGGTAAAGCTAAAATTCCTGACTTGCCTTTCGTTCAAGCTGATGGTTCTCTATATACCTTGGATAAAGACTACTTAGGAAAGAAAAGAAATATCAAAAATCCTGCGCCAGGACCGTTTTCAAAAATAAAAGATGGAATTATTAGCTTTAAAGTTTGGGATAGAGAATAAAGGTAATTCAATTTAGTTACTTCAGATCTCGCAGGTTTCAATCCCGAAAGCTTTTCGGGACTGTGAGCTCTTTTGACTAATTCTTCTCTTTCTCTTCAGCAAAAAGCTCATAAGGACTTTTAGCGTAATTATACATCCAGGTTTCCTTGGGTCTAATTCTCATAAAATCATCCACACCGTAAAATTTATCGTTATATTTATCCATCCATCCGTAGGTCATTTTTTCCAAATCTTTCTTTACATTGGCATATTTCGGATCATTGAATAAATTATTGAGTTGGTAAGGATCATTTTTTCGATCATAAAGCACATTGGTCAACGCTATGGAATCTTCACCCTTACCCATAGCGAATGTATAATCTTTAGTAGCAACACCTCGCCAATTGTTGTTATTGGCTACCCCTCTTTTATAAAGCCACAAAGGGACAAAATCTTGCGTATTTCCATTTTTTGAAGCTAAGGTCTTCGACATATCTAGCCCATCATAGGTTTGATTACTTTCAATATCCATAAGCCCCAATAATGATGGCATAATGTCTAAAGCTCCAAATAGAGCATCAGACGTAGTGCCTGCTTTTATTTTATTTGGATATTTTACGATAAATGGGATATGATTTGAATAATCATGAGGATACTGTTTTGGCAATAAAGCGTTGTGTGATTCTAACATATCGCCATGGTCTGCTGAAAAAACTGTTAGGGTATTGTCATCTACACCGATTTCTTTTAATTTATCCATGAGCATTCCAAAAGCTTTATCTACGCCGCTCACCATCGCCATATAACCGTGGTACATCCTTTTTCTATCCGGTGTTGATTCCAAACCAGGACGTAGTTTAATAGAATCTCTATTGTATAAAGCCATTAGCTCATCCATGGTATCATATCGATAATGCATTTTACCGTCTTCTCCTTTAAATTTCCCCCAATCGTGTGGTGGATGCCAAGACACAATCAAAGCAAATGGTTTCGACGTATCAATATGGTCCAAATAGTTTAAGGCTTGTTGGGTCTGTCCGTAAACTTCCCAATCCTCAAAGTATTCTTTTTCATCATTTTCATTCCAAAAAAAAGCTTTACCCGGTCTAAAATCGACATGACAGTTATTGGTCAAGAGCGTATCAAATCCGTAACGCAATTCTCCTTTTGGCACAGGTCGATCACGATCGCCACCCAATAAATGCCATTTACCAATGTAAGCCGTTTGATAACCCTGTTCTTTAAGAATTTCTCCCAATAGTTTGGATTTGTTTGGCAATAAGGGCGCATCATTAATAAAAGCTCCATTCTTCAAGGGTTGCATACCACTCATGATCATACCTCTAAATGGGGTGCAAACAGGTTGGTTTGAAAAGGCACTTGTAAGTCGAACACCTTCTGTAGCTAACTGATCCAAATGGGGGGTGATAATTTGATCATTTCCATAAGAACCGAGCATATCATAAGAATGTTGGTCGGATAAAACGATTAAAAGATTAGGTTTTTTGACTTCCTGGGAAGTGTTCTTTAGTGCTTTGGGAGTTTCTTTACAAGAACATATGGCTATTAAAAGTGATACTATTGAGGTAATTAAATAGTTGGTTTTCATTTTATATGGAAATTGATAAGACGTAATTTTTAAAGCTCATTAACATTTAAATTAATATAATGGCCAATCTCTGATATAATAACCATCTTCATTGACTAATTCAATATTTTTAATCTGAATTTTACCTTTACTTTGTGATGGTTGAATTTGTATGGTACTTAACCTATCTGATAGCGGGATTTCAATTTTGTATTGATGCCATTGGTTATCATGTTTAACCTCAAATTCAGTTTTATTTTCTGGAATATAATCCTTGTCCTTTCCAGTTTTCCAAGCCAATGTTCCCTCGCCATTTCCGGATGATTTCATCTCGAACGTAAGATAATAGGTGCCTTTGCTAACATTTGGTGTATAAACTGTTTCTACCTTTGGATTATCTTCAGAAGCCTCAATATGAAGTATTTTATCTAAAACAGACAGCTGAGTATTTGTTGAACCCCACCATGCATCGGCAGAATTGCCATCATAATTTTGATTTTTATTAGGCAGCAAAATTGCAGCTTCTTCCGCATGAGCGTCGAGTAAGATTTGCATTTTCTTAACTCTATCTTGCATAATGTCAGCTAGATTATTTGTTTCTCCAATATCGTCATCTAAATTGTATAATTCATAACGATGTTCTTGATTAGGACCATCAAAATAAAATTTATACAATCGCCAAGAGCCTTGCCTCATAGAAATATTGGCGCGGTTACCAGTTGCGATAACATTATGTGCAAAAGTTGAATACATTGGCGCTCTTTCATAATCTTCACCCTTTAACGCTTTTACATAACTTACACCATCCGTTGTAAGATTTTCAGGAAAAGGAATGCTTAAAAGTTCTAGTAAACTTGCATAATGATCTACAGTAGAGGTTACTACTTTAGAGGTGCTTCCCTCCTTCGTTACTCCAGGTACTTTAATGATTAAAGGTACACGAACACCACCCTCATAATTATTACCCTTACCTGCGCGCAATGGATAATTGTTGGTAGGATTGGTGTTGTCTGGGCCATCATACATATTACCACCGTTATCTGAAGTGAAAATAATGATGGTTTCATCTTCCAATTGAAGATCTTTAAGTGTCTGCACCACTCTTCCAACATTAATATCCATAGTTTCTATCATTGCTGCCATAGTTGGACTACGCTGAATGTGGCTTGGATTCAATTTGTTTTGATATTTTTCTATCAATTCTCTCTTTGCTTGAAATGGCGCATGCACATCATAATACCACAAACACAATAAAAAAGGATTGTCCTTATTGGTTGTCATATATGATATAGCTTCATCAGTTAAAACATCACTTATGTGGGTTCCTTCTGGAACTACAGGTAGCGTTTCACAATTCCAAGGTGAAAAAAAATGTCCTGGACCTGGAGGCCCAGGATGTTCACGACCTCCAACAACGACGTCAAAACCTTGGTTTTCTGGAATATATGGTTCACTTCCTAAATGCCATTTTCCCATAAATGCGTTGGAGTAGCCATTTTCTTTAAGAACTTCAGCAAAAGTCAAATAATCATTTGGTAGCCGTGTTCGTGTTTGAGGCGTTGCTGTTTTATCGTGCGGGTCTGAAGTATATGTTTCTTTTGGATCTAGTACTACCTGAGGTACGTGACCAGATGGTGTTGTAAATCGCAAACGACCAGGTTCTTGACCTGTTAAAATGCTTGCTCTGGTAGGCGAACATAGCGGACTCGCTGCATAAGCATTTGTAAATAACATACCTTCTTTGGCTAAGGCATCCAGATTTGGTGTTTCGTAAAAATCTGATCCGTAACTGCTCAAATCCATCCACCCTAAATCATCGGCCAAAATGAAAACAATATTTTTTTTCTTTTCTTGTTTTATATTTTGTGCGACTACTGCTCCAATAAAAAGCTGTACAATAATAAAAACCCTAAAAGCTTTACCTCTTAACAAATTCATCTGAAAATTGTTTAAATGACTATATTTTAAATAAAAAATTGGATAAAATTATAAAAAATCTTACCCAATTTTAAAAACTAACTCAACAATAAATAATATTTAATATCCTGGATTTTGTACCAAATTAGGATTTGTTTGTAATTGACTCAAGGGTATTGGGAACAATTCTAATTTTGGTTCGTAAACCACATTAAATTGAATGGCATCTGGATTTATGGCCATAGAGGCTTCTAAATCTCCCCAACGTTGTAAATCAAAATACTCAGTATATTCACCAGCTAGTTCCCATTTTCTTTCTTGTTTGATAATATCACGTAGTAAATCTTGGTTTGTTTCTGTTATATTATTGACAAGACCCGCGCGATTTCTTACTTCATTTAAAAAAGGAAGAGCGCCAGCAGAATTTCCTGCTTCATTATTTGCTTCTGCTAACATCAATAATACATCGGCATAACGCATAAAAATAATATCGTTCCCATGATCAAATGGAGAAGTACTTGCTTCAGGGTCTCTCAACTTATTAAAAGGAATTCCGTTAGGCCTTCTTGGCCCTCCAAACTGCAAACCCGGAGTGGCTGCACCTGAACGTTTGTATTCGACATCTACTCCGTTTCTATTAGTATAAGCAAACAACATGGAACCATCCCTCCTTTCATCAGCTGCATCAAAAGAATCATAAAAAGCCTCGCTTAATGCAAATTGATATTGTCCTCCATTAAATGAAAATGGAGTATTTGGTGCTCCAGCAAAAAAAGTTAACACAGTACCACTACCTGCAATATTAGTAATATTAGGTCTTGCAAAAATAATTTCAGGATTATTCTCATTATTTATACTAAAAACATCAGAATAATTAGGAACTAAACTATAGTCGCCATAAATCTCGGCAAGTTTAGTTGCAGCCTTTTCATACATACCATCTTTTTCTAAAGGTTTACCTGCCATTGTTAAGTATAGTTTTCCTAAAAATGCTTTAGCAGCACCCGAAGTAGCTCTACGTAAGTTGCTTGCGTCCCAAGATGGTCTTAAACGGCTTTCTGCATAGATTAAATCTTCTTCAACTACCGCATATACTTCTTCTAAGGTTACTCTAGGTTTTTTAACCGACTCATCATCAAATGAGGTTGTAGATGTTAAATGAAGCGGAACTCCACCAAACATATGGGCTAAATTAAAATAGTAGTATGCACGAATAAACCGAGCTTCTGCAATTTTTTGTTCTTCTAAAGAGGTTTCTAAACCAACTGTCGGAATTGTCTCAATAACAGTATTTGCTCTGTTAATTCCTCTGTAGTAATTATTCCACATACCCCCTTGAGGATCGCTATCAATAAAATTTACAGAAGCCATGCGCCCTTGAGCACCTGCTTTTAAACGAACTGTCACATTTTCAGAAGGTCCTGAAAGAGTTAAAAACAACCATAAGTCATTAACCCCATCTTGAAAAATTGGCTGGTAAGCACCTAACAAAGCTTTATCAATATCTGCTTCATTTTTGTAAATATTCTCAACCCCTATAAAGGCAAATGGCACTTCATCTAAAGATTCACATCCATATCCTAAAATTAGAATAAAAGCTAAAATTGTTTTATATATTGTTTTCATAATTTTCTAATTTTTTATTTAAAATTTAAGATTAACCCCTAAAGTGTACGATTGTTGCCTCGGATAAACTCCTAAATCAACACCTGGTGCTAAAGTATTTGCACCTAACGAACTTACTTCTGGATCAAATCCAGAGTAATTTGTAATCGTAAATAAATTTGTCCCTGTAACAAAAACTTGTATGGCCGAAAAGCCTAAATTATTTGACGGGATACTATATCGTAAAGACAAGTTTTTCAAACGAATATAACTGCCATCTTCCACCATGTAATTACCTGCATCTGGGGATGGAGTGTTGATAGATGGATACAAAATATTATTTGTTGGGTTTTCAGGTGTCCAACGATTTCTATACCAATCTACGGTTTGATTCTTATAGGACTCGTTATTATCGAAACCCATATTAGTTATTGTTCTTAGTGCATTAAGGATATCATTCCCTTGAGAACCTTGAATAAAAACATTCAATGTAAAATTTTTAAATGTGAAATCGTTATTCCATCCAAAAACATAATCTGGATTGGGGTTACCAATTATAGTTTTATCATTTTGATTTATAACTCCGTCTGGCTCCCTATCTTCAAGTAGCCAATGACCTAATTGTCTGTCGTTATTTCTTGCTGGCAATGGAGTTCCAGAAGCTGCAGCGGCATCTAAATCACTTTGTTGAATAAGACCATTTGCAATATAGCCCCAAAATAAACCAAACTCATCACCTGGACGATAAATGTGAGCTCCACCTATAAAATTAGCACCAATTCCAGGTCCAAAAATTTCTTCATCACCGCCAAGTTCTAAAACCTTGTTTTTGTTAAAAGAAATATTAAAAGAAGTATCCCAAGTGAATTTTTCTTTTTGAATAACATAAGCATTTAAGTCGAATTCAAAACCAGCATTTTCAATACTACCAAAGTTTACTAAAGCTCCTCCAAAACCAGATTGTGAGGGAAGTTGTATGGATTGTAGTAGGTCTCTGGTTGTTTTTTTGTAATACTCCGCTGTAAAGGTTATGCGGTCCTTAAGCAGCCCTAGGTCAAGCCCTACGTTAAGTTGTTCTGTGGTTTCCCATTTTAAATTAGGATTTTCTACACTCGTAGGTATAAAGCCTAAAGAGGGGGAGTTACCAATAGGATATTGAGTTGTTCCATAACGTGCGAGTGATTGGTAAGGAGCAATAGACTGGCTACCAACCTCGCCATAAGACCCTCTTAGTTTCAAGTTATTAATTGTCTTACTCTCTTTTAAAAAGTTCTCTTTTGCAATATTCCAACCGAGAGAAACCGATGGAAAATATCCCCATTTTCTATTTTGAGAAAAACGAGAAGAACCATCCGCTCTAGCCGTTGCCGTTAAGAGGTACTTTTCTTTATAAGCATATTGTAATCTAAAGAATCCTGACTGGAGAACTGCTAAGCTTCTTCCAGAACCAATATTGTTTAAACTAGTTCCAATTCCTACGTTATCTAAACCTAGTATTTCTAATTCAAAGTTCGATACGTTTGTATTAAATGCGTAATTATTAAACTCACTATATTCTAATCCTGCCGTTGCAGAAAAATCGTGAATATCGTTAAACATTTTACTGTAGTCAAAATAATTACTCACAACATAATCGTAAGCTCTTCCAGTATTAGATGTTGCCACACCAACAGGAATAATTCCTTGACCTACGGTAGAAGGATAAAATATTTCTCTTACATCATTTCTAAAATTAATACCTCCATTAAAAGTATAGGATAAATTTTTAGTAATATCCCAACTAATTTTGGTGTTAAATAAAATATCGGTATTAAATGTTCTATCGTCCTTTTCTGTTACTTCTAGATAGGGATTAAAAAATTGAGCTCCTTCTGCAGCAAGACCACTATAATCAAGTGAAGGAACTAGTGGCTCTGACAATAGAGCGTTTGTAATAGGTCCCAATGAACTTGGAAAGCCCCTGGTCGCAGATACCGCTTGATTTCCTTGTGAATGAGCAAGTGAAATACCGAAGTCAAATTTTAATTTATCATTAAAAACATCAGCACCCAAGTTAGCTCTTAGCGTACCTCTGCTGAAACGAGAATTGAGTACAATCCCTTTGTCATCTAATAAATTTGTTGCTAAAAAAAAACGGATGTCATCAGATCCACCAGACAAATTAACACCTATGTTGTTTCTTAGACCTGACCCTATAATTTCATCTTGCCAGTCAAAACCTTGTCCTGCATATTGCTCTGGATTAGGAAATGGTATTGGATTATTCTGTAGTCCTGCTGCTTCATTTCTATACGCTGCATAATCTTGGCCGTTAAGCATATCAAGACTTGAAGTTACAGAAGAAATACTCGTATCTATATTCACGTCAATTACGACTTTTCCAACTTTACCTTTCTTAGTCGTAATTAGAATAACACCATTAGAACCTCTTGAACCGTAAATAGCAGTTGCAGAAGCATCTTTCAAAATTTCAATATTTGATATTTCTGTTGGGTTAAATGCCGGAGTTCCATTAATTGGAATACCATCAACAACATAGAGTGGCGCATTATTTCCAGAGATAGAATTATTTCCTCTAATTCTAATTGATGAATTTGATCCAGGTTCTCCCGATGCAGATGTAACAATGACCCCAGAAGAACGCCCTTGAAGTAATTGATCAACGGTGTTGAAAATAGCTTTTTCTAAGTCTTCACTTTTAACAGAGCTAACAGCACCTGTTATATCCGATTTTTTTTGCGATCCATAACCAATCACAACTACTTCATCTAAACTCTCCGTATCTTCCAAAAGAGTAACATTAATAACTGATCTTCCAGAGATTGCCTCTTCTCTATCTTCATAGCCAACGTAGGTATAAACTAGTATGTTTGAACCTTTTTTCAAAGTAATTTGATAGTTTCCATCAAAGTCAGCCACAACTCCATTGGTTGTTCCCTTTTGAAAAACATTTGCTCCAGGAAGTCCCATACCGTCTGAAGATATTATCTTTCCACTAACGATAGTTTCTTGAGCGTAAATCCCAAGTGAAAACAGCATCAAACAAAAAAATAATACCTTTTTTATGACATCTTTAAAATATTGGTGTTTCATAATTTTTTTGGTTTAGTTTTAATTAATTTTTATCAATATTAACCTAAGATTAATATGAATGTATCCTGTACAATACTGTTTTGTCTAATTTATAATATAAAAAAGAGCTTTTTTTTAATAAATACTTATCAATTTTTTAAATCATGATCAAAACTCACAACTAGGGACAACATCTTTTTAGTTTATCCTTCAACCATTTAGAAGAATTGAAGCATGAATTTTAAGATTTTACATTGAATCGTTTAAAATTTAAGAATAAAACTTATGGCTTTTTAGGCTACTTCTTGCAGCCTAAATGATATTTAAAAAAAACTTTTATAGAGCAAACTATTTGGTGGATAATTATAATTTTTGGATTTCAGACTCGAACTCATAACTCCCAGAACCCACTTCAAAGATTTTGTAACCTTTTTCTTGCTTCAAGAATTTAACATGAGCAGTATTAACCTCTTTTCCATTCGCCATGACTTTTTTTGCGTCAAGAGAAGGTACATAAACTTTTGCTGTAGTATTAACTGGAATTTCAACTTTCAAAATGAATTTTGAAGCATCTATTGTCCAAGAAGACACTATTCTACCGTTAATAGACTGATATTCGCCTCGAACATTTGATAACGAATAATCTCCTAGTACAGGCTTAAATACAATACGCTTAAAACCAGAATCTTCAGTAGAGATGCCTGCCAAATCACTAAATAAAAATTGGGAAAATGCACCAAAGGCGTAATGGTTAAAAGAATTCATTTTAGCGTTCATTGCACCATTAAAGCCTTTTTCAGGGGTATAACTATTCCATCGTTCCCAAATAGTTGTTGCACCATTTTTGACTTGAAAGCCCCAACTTGGATAATCTTTCTTCAATAAAATTTTATAGGCCAAGTCCGAACGGCCAATCAATGATAAAGCGGGTAAAAGCTGTCGGATTCCTAAAATTCCAGAAGTTGGTAGATTTTCGTTATCTTCAATAAGCTGAACCAAATGATAAGCAGCTTTATCTCTCAAATCCTGTGGAAGAATATCAAAATAAATGGCCGTGGCGTAAGCAGATTGTGTATGGCCAGTAAATCCTTTTTCACCTTCAAAATAGCCTGCTCCATCACCATAAGCTGTTTCATCTATGATAAATTTCCCATCTTCATTCAAATAATGCTGAATAAATGCCTTAACTGAGGCCTCGTATATGCGCTTATAATATGTAGACTTCTCTGTTTTTCCGATGGCTTCACTCATTTCTGCCATAATCTTTAATGCATACTGATAATACATCGAAGCCATAATATCATGCGCCAAATTCTTCTCAGTCATTGAGAGCCAATCACCAAACCCCCCCTTAGGCCCTATCTCTGTCCATGAGTTTTCTTGATAAAATTTTTGCGCTCCACTTTTCTCAATATGATAGTTCATAAAGCGAGTCATAGATTCGTAATGATCCTCTACAATTTTTGTGTCATTATAAAATTTGAATGTATTGTAAGGCACCATGACGCCCGCTTCCATCCATCCTGGAGAATACCAGATCAGTTTAGGATAAGGTCTTGGTGCAAACGTAGAATAAGGTCCAAAATCATATTGGGCATCACGTACATCCGCAAACCATTTTGCATTAAATGCCCCCAAATTGGCATTATATAGTGCTGATTTGGAAAATATCTGAACGTCGCCCAACCAGCCCAAACGCTCGTCCCGTTGAGGACTGTCAGTAGGCACTTCCATGAAATTTGAACGTTGGGTCCAAAGGACGTTTTCGAACATACGGTTTAAGGTATCGTCTGAAGAAGTAAATGAGCTCCCCATTGGTATCGAGGACCCAAAAGCAATACCTGTGATTAAAGTTTTATCTGGCTTTTCTTTTAATCCAGTCACTTCAACATACTGAAAACCGTGATAAGTAAATTTAGGTTCCCAAACCTCAGTTCCTTCTCCCTTAAGAATGTACGTGTCGGTAGCTCTCGCAAACCTAAGATTTTCAGTCATCAAGGAACCATCTGAATGAAGCATTTCGCCAAAACGCATGATTATGGTATCATTTTTACTTCCTGAAACTTTCAATCTGGCATGTCCTGCAAAATTCTGTCCGAGATTGAAAATGTAAACGTTCTCTTTTGGTTCAGTTATTTCAATAGGTTCAAGTTTATCATACACCTGAATACTATTTCCTGGATAGGCTTGGAGAACACCTTGAGTGCCCTCATGCAAGTAAACATTTTGCCAATTTTGGTCGTTATAGTCTGGAGTATGCCATCCCTTCAATTCTAAATTGGCATTATATTCGGTTCCCATAAGCAAATCAGCATATACCCATGGTCCTTCACTGCCTTTCCAACTTTCATCAGAGGCTATTATTTCCTTATGTCCATTTTCATATTCTATCTCCAATTGACATAACAAAGCTGGATTTGTGCCATATAATTCCCTATTTTTAGGATTAGAAAGTTCTTTGGGGCCAACATACCCGGCGTACCAACCATCTCCAAGAATACTTCCCAAAGCGTTCATACCACCATCAACATGATCAGTTAAGTCATAGGTCTTATAGTAAATTCGTTGATTATAATCAGACCATCCGGGGGCCAATAAATCATTTCCTATTCTTTCTCCGTTCAAAGACATCTCAAAGACACCTAATGAAGTGACATATAAGGTTGCTCTTTTTACTTTTCCTTCTACTGAAAAGGTTTTTCTAAGATAAGATGCTGCCGGTAGGTGTAGTGAGTCTTTCGAATTGTAATCGTTAGTTTTGAACCCTATCCAATTAGCCTTCCAATCTTCTTCTTTTAACAAACCCATAGTCCAATAAGCCGTATCACTCCAATCAAACATATTATCATTTTCATCCCACACCTGAATCTTAAAATAGCAATTTTGACCGGATTCCAATGGCTTTCCCGAATATCTAATTTGAGAATTTTGATCTGAAACTATTTTTCCAGAGTCCCAAAGGAGATTCGCTTCTTTATTTAAATGATTTTGACTTGCCGCAACGATAATTCTGTAAGCGGATTGCTTTTTGCTTTTTCCCTCTGATGTCATCGTCCAATTAATACTAGGGTGAGGGTCATCAATACCTAATGGATTGGTCAAATATTCCACCGTAATATCATTAATTTTGATGTTCTTAGTTGAGTTGATTTCTGAACAAGAATAAAGACATAGAAAAAATGAGCTCAAAAATAAAAGTTTGAGAGTGAATGTTTGGATGGACATGATCATAAATTTAAAAATCAATTAGAACGAAAAAAGGAATTCAAACACATAAAAGCATCCTGTACCTCCCTGTCAGATTAGCCTGATATTAACATAGTCTAAGGAAGCAGTATTGTGCAGGATAAATAATTATAAGGTTTTGATTTCTTTTACATGACACATTTTAAAAACTTATAAAACGTTCCATTATGCCAATAAAAACACTACTTGCTATTTTATTTTTTGTGACACTCACTTTACCTGTAGACAAGGCAAAAAAAAAAGACAGACCAAACATTATTTTTATTGTTGCAGATGATTTGGGCTATAGTGACATTGGCGCGTATGGAGGCGAAATTAAAACTCCTTCTCTGGACCTAATGGCTCAAAATGGGATAAGACTGTCCAATATGTATAATGCTGGTATGTGCGTAATTTCGCGCAGTTCAATGTTAACTGGCAGGTGGTGGCCAAATACAGGATATGGCATTGAGAACGGAAATAATATGGCGCAAGAACTAAAAACGTTAGGTTATAAAACAGGCTTGGTAGGCAAATGGCATCTTAATGGTGAACCAAATAACAAAGGATTCGACTACTTTTTTGGATTTTTAGGAGGTTATTCTAGTTATTTTGAAGGCAGCAAAGACTATCGTTTGAACAAAACGCCTTTTAATGATTTTGGCAATACGTACTACAGTACAGACGCATTTACAGATCACGCCATTGATTTTACCAGGAAAGTTAAAAAAACGGATGATCAACCTTTTTTTCTATTTCTCAGTTATCAGGCACCACACAATCCTCTACAGGCTCCTAAAGAGGACATTATGGCCTATCGTGGCAATTATCTAAAGGGCTGGAAAGCCATAAGAGAAACGCGTATTAAAAACCAAATTAAATTTGGGATAATAGAAGCAGATACCCCGTTGCCTAAATTTCCTAAAAACCTACCAGATTGGGAGTCCTTATCCGCAGAACAAAAGGATTTAGAAGATTTACGAATGTCAGTTTATGCCGCCATGGTAGAACGTATGGACAATGGTATTGGGAGACTTATGAAAGCCTTGGAAGAAAACGGTCAAGCAGAAAACACACTTATTCTCTTCATGAGCGATAACGGCACCGACTCCTTTTCTGTTATGGACAAAGAAATGTTAAAGAGAGGGCTTTTGCCTGGAGATAAAGGTTCAAATTATCAACCTGGTACAGGATGGGCTTATTCAAGTGTGGGACCAAACCGATTATATAAAATTAGTCAACACAATGGTGGAGTCAAGACAGGCGCCATCCTATATTGGCCGAAGGGTATAGAAAAAACAAATACAATCCAAAACGAACCTTTGCATGTGGTGGATGTGTTCCCAACATTTTTAGAATTGGCAAATCCCACAAAGAACACTATTCATATCACCACTGATTTTGCTGGCCAATCTTTTATTAGTATTCTTCATGGCAAAAAATTTAAAAGAAAATTGCCCCTATATTTTCAGTTTATGGACAATCGTGCGATTAGAACAAAAAAATGGAGTCTTGTGGAAATAGATGGCTCTGGTTGGGAATTATATGATGCTGTAAATGACCCTTTGGAAACAAATGATCTTTCTAAGTCATTTCCAAAGAAAGTTATTGAACTTGAAGTAGATTGGTTAAATTGGTGGAAAAATGAAAGCGGAGAAACAACCCATATACCAGAGAGCACAAAGAATAATCCACATTATAAACCTCAAGGCGATAGAGGAACAGGAAACCTATATGTTCCTTCTGCAATGCCCGATGAACTCAAAAGCAACTATCAAAAAAAACCTTAACAAAATCCAAAAAACATAGAAGCAGGTTTGTACAGGATGAAAAATAAATTCATTTTCATTTTTTTAGCTTATTGATAATTAAATATATGTCTAAAATCCAAGTCATCTTATGCTAAAATTTAATTATGTCGTACTATCGATTTTTTTGCTATTTGGATGCAAAAAGAAGGATCCGGAATTAAAACAAAGTAGCAAGCCTAACATCATTTTTCTGTTGACAGATGATCAGCGCTGGGATGCTTTAGGCGCCACAGGTAATACGATTTTAAAAACACCAAATATCGATGAGCTTGCTGAAGAAGGGCAACTTTACATGAATTCGTATGTCACAACCTCCATATGCATGGTGAGTAGAGCCAGTATTTTAAGTGGTCAATACGAATCCAAACATGGCATCAATGACTTCTTTACAAGCTTCACTAAAGAAGATTTCGATAGCACTTACCCTGCACTTCTAAAAAAGAATGGATATAGAACGGGCTTTGTAGGTAAATATGGCGTTGGCAATCCAAAAGACCAACCTAAAGAGGCTTTCAATTTTTGGGCGGTCACACCGCTACATCAGCCGAATTACGAAAATAAGGATAAGGATGGTAATTACATTCACTATACGGAACTTTTAAGTCAACATATTGATGAATTCTTAAATGGCGCTAATGAAAAACCATTCTGTCTCTCGGTGAGCTTCAAATCGCCGCACAGTCAAGATGGTGATCCACGACAATTCATTCCAAATCCAAAATATGCGGATCACTATAAAAACGATATCATTCCTTTGCCAGAAACTGCAAATCCAATATATTGGGATGCCCTTCCTGATTTTTTTCATTCTGATGAAAATATCGCTCGTCAGCGTTGGAAACTCCGTTTTGAAACCCAAGAAAAATATCAAGAAAGTGTTAAAAATTATTACCGATTGATTACAGGCGTTGACGATGCCGTTGCAAAATTAAGAGAAGAACTTAAAGAAAAAGGCTTGGATAAAAATACCATAATCATTTTTATGGGTGATAATGGATTTTATTTAGGTGAACACGGATTGGCAGGCAAATGGTTTGGACATGAAGAATCTATCAGGGTCCCATTGATTGTTTATGACCCACGCCATAAACCTTCCAAAAGCAAAGTCGAAAACATTGGACTTAATATTGATATAGCCCCGACCATTTTAGGTTATGCAGGAGTAGATAAGCCTGCCGGAATGCAAGGCATTGATCTTTCCAAAAAAAATAATAGTAGACAAGACTTTTTCTATGAACACACCTTTGAAGGTAGTCCAAAACTCCCAAAGGTTGAAGGAGTAGTAAGTCCAACCACCAAATACATGATCTATATTGAACATGGATACGAAGAACTATTCGATCTTATCAAGGATTCGAATGAAACCAAAAATTTAGTAAGTGACCCTAATTATAAGCAGCTTTTGGAAACGCAACGTAGACGTTATCAAGTTTTAAAACTCGAAGTAAAAAAATAATCACAAATCAGAAATCCACATGATGAAATATAAAACATCTAATTTCAAAATTATATCGGCATTAATAATCTCTGCATTCTTATATAATTGTTCAAATAAAAGCGAAACACCAAGGAATACCTCTAATTATGAGACTATTAAATCTGGCTTTGTAACTCCAACAGATGACAATACATTGTGGTGCTACTGGTATTGGATTGGTGATGATATTTCAAAAGAAGGAATTACCAAAGATTTGGAAGCCATGAAAGCTGCCGGAATTGGTGGTGCCTTGATAGGAAACATAAATCCCGATGAAGTTGATGGAAAAGTTCCAATGCTTTCTGAAGAATGGTGGGATCATATGGTACATGCCGTCAATGAAGGCAAACGTATTGGTGTGGATATTGGTGCCTTCAACTGCCCGGGTTGGAGTCAATCTGGCGGCCCTTGGGTAAAACCAGAGATGGCCATGCGTCATTTGGTATATTCGGAAGCTTCCGCAGAAGGTGGGAAAATAGTTAATCTGCAATTGGCAAAACCATCTGAAGAATTTCAAGATGTGTATGTGTTAGCATTTCCTTCGATTGATTCTGAAAATAGTGCAATTTCCACAAAAAATGCTTCCATAAAAGTCTCTCCTGCTATAAAAAACCATAACAGTCTCATTGATATGGACGTGAATACGAGTGCATCTTTTTCAAAAGCAAAAGAGTCCTATCAAGTTGACCTAACTTTACAACATCCAATAACTGCAAGAAGTCTTAAAATTATTCCAGGAAAAGAAACCATTGAGATGGAATGCGAAGTAATGGCCAAAATTGATGGTAACTACAAAAGCATAAAAACATTTAAAATAAACAGGAGCAACTTAAACCCAAATGTTGGCCCCGATATCTATGCCCCTATAATGGAAGCTTTACCAGAAACAAATACAATTGAATTTAGGTTGGTTTTTAAAATTCCACCAAGAATAGTTAAAGCGATGAATGTACCCAATGCAAAAACGGAAGGTTTCGGTATTTCAGAAATCGTTATTTCTGAAGCTGCAGGATTGCAGGATTACGCCGAAAAAAGCTTAGGTAAAATGCACCCTACCCCTTTTCCTGCTTGGGACAGCTACCTATGGGAATCACAACCAGATGTTGCTGATGACGCATTAAAAGTAACACCATCAAATATCATTGACATCAGCGATAAAATGGATGTCACAGGCAAGCTTACTTGGGGTGCCCCAAAAGGCAACTGGACCATCCAACGTTACGGGATGACTCCAACGGGCACTAAAAACTCACCCTCAGCACCTCAAGGTAAAGGCTACGAAGTGGACAAAGCAAATAAAGAATTGATACAATTTCATTACGAACAATACATTGGAGAATTATTGAAACGTATTCCCGAAGAAAGCAAAAGTGCTTTTAAATATGTGATTGCCGATAGTTATGAAATGGGTTCCCAAAACTGGACCGATGGTTATGAGGAAACTTTTGAAAAGAAATTTGGCTATAACCCAAAGAAATATTTGCCTGTATTTTCTGGTAGAATTGTGGGTAGTATCGAAGAATCCAATCGCTTTTTATGGGATTTACGCAGGTCGGTCGCTGATGCGGTAGCTTACGAATATACTGGAGGACTTAGAGAAGCCAGCAATGAGGACAATTTAAAACTATGGCTTGAAAACTATGGACATTGGGGATTCCCATCTGAATTTTTAATGTACGGCGGACAATCAGATTTGGTGAGCGGTGAGTTTTGGAATGAAGGCACTTTGGGCGATATCGAGTGTAAATCAGCATCTTCAGCAGCCCACATTTATGGAAAACCAATGGTTTCTGCGGAAGCATTTAC
Organism: Cellulophaga sp. Hel_I_12; assembly: GCF_000799565.1. Taxonomy (NCBI): domain Bacteria; kingdom Pseudomonadati; phylum Bacteroidota; class Flavobacteriia; order Flavobacteriales; family Flavobacteriaceae; genus Cellulophaga; species Cellulophaga sp. Hel_I_12. The sequence continues at coordinate 3,635,283 of NZ_JUHB01000001.1, read as the reverse complement.
AGCTGCAAACAAAAGTTATGTACGCCATCCTGCAATGCTTAAAAAGCGAGGCGATTGGTCCTACACGGAAGGTATCAATCACTTTGTTTTGCACCTTTACATCCATCAACCTGATGACGATCGAGTTCCCGGAGTCAATGCATGGTTTAGCACAGAATTTAATCGTCACAATACATGGTTCAAAAAATCAAAAGCCTACTTCGATTATTTGAGAAGAAGTCAGCACCTTTTGCAACAAGGCACTTATGCAGCTGATGTTTGCTATTTTATTGGCGAAAATACTCCTATCATGACTGGTGTTCGCAATCCAGAATTGCCAAAAGGTTATTCTTATGATTACATCAATGCCGAAGTTATTTTAGAGCGTTTATCAGTTAAAGACGGAAAATTTGTTCTACCAGATGGGATGTCCTACAGCCTTATGGTATTGCCTCCATTTGAAACCATGCGACCAGAATTACTGTCTAGAATTGAAAGTTTAGTTAAGCAAGGTGGTAAAATTTTTGGTCAGCCACCTTTAAAATCGCCAAGTCTTCAAAACTACCCTGAAAGTGATAAAAAAGTAAAGGTATTGGCGGACAAAATGTGGGGCAGCTCCAGTGAAAAATTAAAAAAATATGGCGATGGTTTTATCGTAGATGGTTTAGAATTACAGGATGCCATGCAACAATTGGGCATCAAAAAAGACGTTGATTTGAACAGCGATGTTCCTGTGCTTTGGACACATCGTTCTTTAGAGGACATGGACATTTATTTTTTGACCAACCAAAGTGAAGACAGTATAAGTTTTTCACCCTCGTTTAGAGTCCAAGGAACCAAACCACAATTGTGGGATGCCGTTTCTGGAGAGATTCGAGAATTGCCTGAATTTACAGAAAATGATGGACAAATTACTGTCCCTGTTAAAATGAAAGGGCTGCAAAGTTGGTTTGTGGTATTTTCTAATGCAAAAGATAATTCTACAAGTAAAAATTATAAAGTGAATTTCCCTGAGCCAAAAGTGGCAAACACACTTGAAAATTCATGGACAGTCGATTTTAAAAACAAGGAAATTGGCCCGGAGGGACCTGTAAAATTTACAAAACTTACTGATTGGACTACCAGCGATAATGATAAAATCAAATATTATTCAGGAACTGCTGTTTACACTTCCACCTTTAATTACAAAAAAGAAGAGGGAACCAAAGATGTGTTCATTGATTTAGGAGAAGTAGGTGTTATGGCAACGGTAAAAATCAATAAGAACACGATTGGAACGACTTGGATAGCACCTTTTAAACTGAATGCTAATGACGCCATTGTAGAAGGTGAAAACACTATTGAAGTGGAAGTGGTCAATGTATGGCGAAACCGTTTAACGGGCGACAAAACCATACCTAAAGAGCAGCGCACCACCTGGGTAAATGTAGATGGAATAACACCTGAAGAAGCACTAGTGTCCTCTGGACTATTAGGTCCTGTAACGGTTCAAGTTGTTAAATAAATGTAAAAAAACTAAATGAACCTTATAGTACAGGATAAGCTCTATTTCAAGTTGGTTTAAATTTATAGCTTATCAAATTCTAAATGTTTTTAAACGACACTAATGATGACTAAATTCTATTATACATTATTTCTCCTTTTGGCAGTACAACTCAGTTTTGCGCAGTTACCACCTGTTTTTGGTGAGGACTATAAAGACAAAATAAGCACTTCTGATATGGTGAAAACCTATATCACGCCTCAAAAAATTATTTGGCAATCAGATAATACTGAGCAATTCATTCAAAATCCATCCCAACTCACAACCATGGGTAATGGACAAGTGGCGGTCAATGATCAGGACTTATTTAGATTTATAAGTACCGAGACCCACAAGCCAGCTATTTTACTGGATTACGGAAAGGAAATCCACGGTGGTATTAAAATCTCCATGGGTATCAGACCCAGTAAAACGCCTTTAAAATTGCGCTTGCGTTTTGGAGAATCAGTTGGCGAAGCTATGTCAGATATTGGTGGTGAACAAAATGCCACGAATGAGCATTCATTAAGGGATTTTATCATTGAAGTACCTTGGTTAGGAACTATTGAGGTAGGTGAAACTGGATTTCGTTTCTTGAGAGTTGATGTGGTGGAAGCCAATGAAAATGCACCAATTAAATCCATTGACGCGGCTTTTATTTACAGAGACATTCCTTATTTGGGATCGTTCGAAAGTAGTGACGAACGTTTGAACAAGATTTGGCTAACAGGTGCCTATACCGTGCATTTAAATATGCAAAACTATCTGTGGGATGGCATCAAAAGAGACCGTCTGGTTTGGGTTGGCGATTTACATCCTGAAGTAATGACTATCAATACTGTTTTTGGCGAAAACAGCATCGTCCCTAAGAGTTTGGATTTAGCAAGAGACCAACATCCATTACCACAATGGATGAATGGTATCAGCTCCTACTCTATGTGGTGGATTCTCATCCATAAAAATTGGTATGACTATCATGGCGATTTGGACTATTTAAAAGAACAGGAAACCTATATGATTGCGCTCTTGGATCAGTTGAGTACGTTTATTGACAAGGATAACAAAGAGGTTCTAAATGGTGGTCGTTTTCTCGACTGGCCAACTAGCGAAAAACCAAAAGCAGTACATGCTGGACTTCAAGCGATGATGGTCATGACTTTTGAAGCCGGTAGTCAAATGATGGCAACTTTAGACAATAAAAAACTTGAGGAAAAATATCAAAAAACAGCAAAAAATTTAAGAAAACACCAACCTGAAGGCAATACCACCAAACAGGCCGCAGCGTTAATGGCGCTTGCCAACCTTGTGGATGCTAAAAAAACAAACAAAGACGTACTAAAACAAGACGGTGTGCAACGTATGTCCACCTTTTACGGCTATTACATTCTGGAAGCCATGGCAAAAGCAGAAGATTATGATGGTGCTTTAAAAGTGATCCGTGATTATTGGGGTGGAATGCTGGATTTGGGCGCTACTACTTTTTGGGAAGATTTTGATGTATTAGATGTCACTAATAGTGGTAGAATCGACACGCTTGCTCCTCCTAATAAATTCGATATTCACGGAGATTTTGGGGAATATTGCTATGTTGGTTATAGACATAGCCTTTGTCATGGTTGGGCAAGTGGTCCGACGCCTTGGCTTACCCAATATGTTTTGGGTATTCATGTGATGGATGGTGGGAATAGTATAAAGGTTGAGCCTCATTTGGGCGATTTAAAATTTGCTCAAGGTACCTTTCCAACAAAATTTGGCGTGTTGACCGTGAACCATGTCAAAGACGACAACGGTACTATTAAAACAATTGTTGAAGCACCTGAAGGACTAAAAATTATCAAGTAACATGACAACGCCTCACTTAAAAAACTGTCCAAAAATAAAAAGCAAACTTTTTAGCTTGGTTGCTTTTTTAGTGAGTTTCACTAATTTTTCCCAAGAAACTAAGCAATTGGTATCAAACCAATATGCAGATACTTGGTCAGCGACGGATGATTTAAATAGGTTACTAGCGCTTAACGAAGAAACTGGTGATTTAAAAGAAAACAAATTCGTTGGGATTTTCTATTTTATTTGGTTAGGTGCCCACGGCTATGACCAGCACTCTTCAACAATGCCTGACGAAGGTATTTATCCTAAAAAAGTTTCTGATACTGAAAGTCCTTATGACATAAACAAAATATTAAAAGAAAATCCTAAGAACCCAGGATATGGTCCTGATTTGGCATTTCATCATTGGGCAGAACCTTATTTTGGTTATTATCTTTCCAATGACGAATGGGTCATTGCGAAACATTCACAATTGCTTTCGGATGCTGGTATAGATGTCATTGTATTTGATGTGACCAATGGTTTGGCGTATATTCCGCAAGTAACAACTATTTGTAAAGTGTTTTCAAAACTTCAAGAGTATGGTTGGGAAGTGCCACAAATAGCATTCTTAACCAATACCAAACATGTGACTACGACGGAAAAAATTTATAATGATTTCTACAAGAAGAACAGCTATAAAAATTTATGGTTTTATTGGAAAGGGAAGCCTTTAATGATGGGTAACCAAGAAGGGCTATCACCTGAAATAACTGAGTTTTTTAATTTTAGAAGATCATGGGCTTGGACTGAAGGCCAGGAATGGTTTGGCGATGGTAAAGACAAATGGCCATGGATTGACCACTATCCACAAAATTATGGCTGGCATGAATCTAAAGACATACCGGAACAAATTACCGTGGCATCGGCCCAACACCCGGTTTCCAATATCGGAAGGAGTTTTCATGACGGGCATCAACCTTCAACCGATAGCATTCAACCAGATAAAGGTTTATTTTTTTCAGAGCAATGGAAAAGAGCATTGGATGTAGATCCCGAATTTGTTTTCATCACAGGCTGGAACGAATGGGTCGCGATGCGATTTAGTGATGGAAGAGCTAAAAAAATGATGGGAAAAACCATTGAAAAAGGGGATGTATTTTTTGTCGATCAATACAATGAAGAATTCAGCAGAGACATTGAACCCATGAAAGATGGATTTAAGGATAATTATTACTATCAAATGGTGGATAACATCCGAAAGTTTAAAGGCACCAGGGCTTTGGATGTTGAGACAACCTATCGAAATATTATTATTGACGGAGAATTTGATGATTGGAATGCCATCAATAATAGCTATTTTGACCATAAGGGGGACATCGAATCCAGAAGTCACCCAGGATGGGGGCGTATCGAAGCTTATACAGATACTTCAGGAAGACATGATTTTGTACAATCGAAAATTGCAGAAACTCAAGAGCACCTTTTCTTTTATACCGAATTGGCTAATAATTTTACGAATTCCCAATGGCCTGAAAATTTATCTTTATTGATAAATTCCAACGCTAAGACCAATTGGAAAGGCTACACCTATAGAATTACTTTAAATAAGAACGAGGTTACTTTGGAGAAAAATGATGGTGGTTGGAAATGGACCATCGTTGACAAACTTAAATGGAAAATAAAAGCAAATAAACTGGAGGTTTCCATTCCGAAAAAATTAATGGAGCTAACATCAACTAAAGAACTCAAATTTAAATGGTTGGACAATGTGCCAGCAGATGGTGATATCATGAAGTTTTATGATCAAGGTGATGTGGCACCAAACGCGCGTTTTACCTATAGATATCAATTAATTCAATCCAAGGAATAAGATGATAAGAAAGGCCTTCAAAATGAATGTATTCGCTGACAAAAAAGAAGAATACGTTAAAAGACATAATCCCATTTGGAAAGAATTAAAAGAAGTTCTCAAAAATCATGGTGTATTTAATTATAGTATTTTTTTGGACTCTGAAACAGGCGTTCTTTTTGGATATGCCGAAATAAATTCCGAAGCACAATGGGATGCCATTGCAGATACAGCCATTTGCAAAAAATGGTGGGCCTTCATGGCTGATTGTATGGAAACCAACACAGATAAAAGTCCAACTTCAAATGAGTTAACGGAAGTTTTTTATTTAGATTAAGACCCATGAAAAAAGTGATCCTTTCAATAATTCTATTAAATACAATTTGCGCAATCAGTTGCAAAGAACAGGCTGAAGTTATAGAAAAAACTGAAAAAAAACCACTAAACGTGGTATTGATTCTTACAGATGATCAAGGCTATCATTTGTCAGCCGTTGGCACTAAGGGAATTTCAACACCCAATGTGGACGAATTGGCTAAAAACGGGATGCTCTTTACCAATTCATTTGCCGTGGTACCTTCGTGTTCCCCAAGCAGAAGTTCCATCATGACAGGGATGTATCCGCATGCCAACGGTCATTGGCGTAATACCATCACACCAAAACTGGACGACCCAGATTCAGAATTTGGCAGAGATTCAAAAAGGGTTGATAAAGTTGGCATCCATGAATACATCAACACCTTACCCGAAATTTTACAGCAGAATGGCTATTTTACTGCCATCACTCAAAAATTTCACATGAGTCCGCCTTGGAAATTTCCTTATAACGAGCGAAATCCAGTACAAAACGACCCTGAAGAATTCAAAAAAGTCATATCAAAATTTATTGACGACGCTGGTGAAAAGCCGTTCTTCTTTCAGGCAAATATTGCACCACCACATCGTAATTTCGATCATCACATGGAGAAATTCCCTGAAATGATTCCAAATCCTGATGCCATTGAAATTCCAGCATATTTAGCGGATACATCAACTATGAGAGCTGATTTAGCTAACTATTATGGGTCAGTACAACTTGCTGATGCTTGCGCTGGTGCCATCATCGAAACTTTAAAAAAGAAAGGCCTGCTCGAAAATACATTAATCATTTATACGGGAGACCAAGGTGAACCCTATCACAGAGCGAAAGCATCACCATATTATGCCGGACTTCACGTGCCTCTTGTTGCTTCTGGTCCGGATGTTGTGAAAAATAAAGTTTCGGACGCACTGATTTCGCATATTGACATTATGCCCACAATTTTGGATTATTTAGAGATTCCTATTCCTGAAATAGTTCAGGGTCACTCCTTAAGACCCATTTTTACAGGAAACATTAAAAAACAAATGGATAGACCTTATGCTTTTGGAGAACACAATTCACATGGTCCAATAAGAAAAGAACATTATCCCAGCCGAATGGTTTTTGATGGCAGATATTATTACATTCAAAACCTAATGCATGAAAAAGACTATGAATTGCCTGCCGATTTGCGTGAGGAAAAAGGTTGGGGCAATCTCAGTTACAAAGCTACTTTGGATGCTAAAACAACACACCCAATACCATATCAACTATTGAAACAATTGGAATCCGGGAGACCTTTTGAAGAATTGTACGACATGGAAAAAGATCCGGGACAACTCCATAATTTGGCAGGATCAGAAGTTCTTAAGGCCAAACAGGACGAACTTAAAACCGCTCTTGAAAATTGGCGAAAATCAACAGGCGATGTGGCTGACGACCCATTAGAAATTAAAACAAGACAGACAGAAAAATAGATCGAACATGAACCGAATTAAATCACATACTTTCATTCTTACTCTATTAATTATCATGATGGGTTGCAAAGAAGTGAAAAAAGTAGAAGTACACGAAGCAACTAAAACAAGACCAAACATCATCTTTATCATGGACGATCAACACCGTTGGGATGCCTTGGGAATGGTCAATTCGGAAGTCATTACACCAACATTGGATGGTCTCGCAAAAGAAGGTGTTTTTTTTGATCAAGCGGTTTGTCAGGCACCAATGTGTGTTCCGAGTCGCAATTCCATTATGTTTGGGATGTATCCTAACCAAACAGGTGTTTATAGAAATAGTGGCGGCGTTCCAGACTCCCTACAACCTGGCAAAACCATGGCACAATATTTTAAGGATGCGGGTTATGAAACTGCAGGTTTTGGAAAAACCCATTGGGGAAAATTCAAAACAGATACTCGTGGCTTTGAAACCCGCTATACTTCTGAAATTCCAGAAAGAGGCGGTATCAGTATGATAGAGATGAATCCTGAAGCCAAAGCAAGATATGATGCAGAAATAGCCGATATGGGTCCAGGTGAAGAAAATAATTTGGGCTATTTGGGTTTTACAAGCAAACTACCAGAAGAAGAGCATCGTGATGGTTGGATTACCAAACAGGCGATTGATTATATTGAAAAACGAAATGATGAAAGGCCGCTGTTTTTTTACCTGTCCTATATGAAACCACACGCAGGACACAATGTACCTGAAGGCTATGAAGGTTTATATGATTTGAACAAAATTACCTATGCCAAACAACCACCATGGGATAAAGATTATTCTCCACACTCTGAAGGGGTCAACAGAAGGGACATGTATGAAAACTATTGGGGAAAAGCACCTGTTGAAGAATGGAAATTAATGACTATGCGCTATTATGCCAATGTCACTTGGATTGATGACATGATGGGAAGGACCTTGAAGGCGTTAAAAGAAAAAGGTCTATTGGACAATGCCATTATTGTTTACACCTCCGATCATGGCGAAATGTTGGGCGAACATTATTATAGATTCAATAAATACAATTTATATGATGCGAGTGTAAAAGTTCCTATGATTTTGGCTGGAAGCGCCCTACCTGATGCTGTGAAAAGAAATAGTGTTAATTCTACACCTACTGAAAATATTGACATCATGCCCACCCTTTTGGATTTCGCGGGAATTAAAACAAAAAAAACTCTGTCCGGAGAAAATCTTCTCGCAAAAAACAGACGGAATGCAAGTTTCTCAACACTTCATGAACGTGAAGGCGAAGCGGCATTTATGTGGCGCACCAACTCCCACAAACTTATTCTGGTATTCAACCGAAAGGAAAACGTCAACGATTATACAAGAGACGATATCATTACTGGCGAATTCTATGATTTGGAAAAGGATCCTATGGAATGGATGGATTTGTATGGGTCTGACAAAGTAAAAACAATGCAGGAGTCTTTTCAACAGCAATTACTGAAATTTCTTCAAAAAATGTAATCCGGTTTGCTTGTTCTGAAAATAATCACATCAAGAAATCTTAAATATTTCGAATGAAAAATTCAATCATCATCGTATGCTTCATATTTAGTCTTCATTCAGTCTCGCAGAGTGTATTCATTTCATCAAAGGAACTAGAGAAACCAACTAAAATTTCTTTAAATGGTATTTGGGATTTCATACCAATCTATGGCACTCAGGATCCCGTTAAAAGTGGACCAGAGCAAATAGACAAAGACGCCGCTAAAATTTTTAATGAATTCAGAAACCAGAGGCAAAGTTATCAGGTAGAGGTGCCACAAATGCTCAATAGGATTTCTTGGTGGCTACCCAATGTCTCCATGGAATATGAGAAAGCCGAAGAAGCTAGGGTTGCCGCGCTCCCTTTTAAAACCGAAGACCTTCGTGCAGGGTGGTACATGAAAACTATTGACTTAACTGGTTACGACATATTCGAAAAGGAAATTTTTGCCAATTTTGAGGGTATAGCCACAGTTTCTCGCGTGTATATTAATGGGAACTTTGTGGGCGGACACCTTGGTATGTTTGGTGCGTTTGAAACCCGACTTACGCCACATTTAAAAGTAGGACGTTCGAACCACTTAATGGTTTATACGGAACGAGGTGTAAAATCTGAAAATGGTGATGATGTGGTTTCAGTCGCAGTCACGGTACCGGTAACTAAAGACATGTTGATGTCCTTAAATTCAGGTTTATTTGGCGGTTTTGGGAATGGTCCACGTGCCAAGTTTCTTGGTATATGGCAACCAGTACATTTAACGGTTTCTAACTCAGGTGGTAAAATTGAAGACGTATTCTTTAATCCAATCCTAACCGGACACAAAATTGAATTCAGTTTAGAAAACCATAGTAGGGAAACTGTTTCTGGGTATTGGAGTTATAAAATAACCGATAAACATTCTGAGGAATTATTGGTGGAGGAGGAATTTCGTGAGACAGTCCATATTCCTTCACATGAAACAACAACCTTAAAAATTTCAAAGCAGAATTTAAATCCCAAGCATTGGACTCCAGACCACCCAAATCTGTATCAATTGGAAGCCTACTGGAAAAATTTAGAAGGGAAAGTAATAGACAGTTATAAATGCCAAATAGGATATCGCACCGTTGAAGCTCATGGAGAACAGGTATATTTGAACGGAAAACCGTATTGGATCCGAGGCGCAAATATGCCGCCCTATGGGTATAAGTCCAATGACAGTATTTTGGCCAGAAATTTTCTACAATTGATGCACGAAGGCAATACGGTTGTCACCCGAACCCATGGTAACCCTTGGAATCACATGTGGTATACGGCTGCCGATGAAGTGGGCATTGGTGTTAGTAGTGAAGGTGTAAGACCTTGGGCATTGATGACCAAATCACCACCACCACCTAAAGCAATTTTAGAGCATTGGAAACAAGAACAGTTAGAATCCATAAAAGAATATAGAAACCACCCTAGCATTTTGTTTTACGTAATTTCCAATGAAGGCTTACAAGCTGATCATGAGAATGAGGAAAAGCTCTCGATTTTTAAGGATATTATTGATGCCGTCAAAGAGTTGGATCCTTCGAGATTGGTGTTTCAGACCTCAGGAGATCCCGACCATAATGATAATGCAGACATTGAAGACGTACATGCCTACTGGGGATGGTATGAAAGTTCCTCATTTGTAAACGATTACACAAAACCTAGGAGAGGATTGACCTTAGGTCATGACAAGCCATTTATCAACCAAGAATGTGCGGTACCTTATTCAATGATTGACGACGGGTCTGTACACCCTAATTATGTGGGGCGCTATTCCGCGCAGACCTGGATTGGGGATATTGGCACACTTGGTCTGGATCATAGTTATTTTCAAGACCATATTTATTTAGAAGGCAAAATGAAAACTGAAAAGCTGAGGTATAGCCGTAGTCAATTGCCAACCGCCGGCTTTATGCTGTTCAGTAATCTGACTTGGATACAACATGCTTTTACAAGACCGCCTGACCAATGGAAGCCATTCCCCATTTATGACGGTGTAAAACAAGGATTTCAACCCATTCTTGTGGCTTTGGAAACCCCACAACGCTTTTTCTACGAAGAAGATACCGTTTCAACAAACCTATTCATTGTAAATGATAATACCAAATTCAAGGACATAGGAAAAACCACGGTTCATTTTTCAATAGAAAATCCTGAAGGAAAAGAACTCATGACAATAACTAAATTGATAAAAGATATACGGTATTTTGAGGTAGAAAAAATCCCATTCACGTTTAGCCTACCAAAATTAAATTCTACGGAAAAAAAGGTGGTTTTTAAACTTAAACTTAAAAACAACAAGGATGAGGTGATTTCAGAAAACAGCTATAGTATGGTAGTTCAAAAAAAAATAGGAAAAGCAGATGATGTCGAAAAAAATTCAGTAATTGCCTTAGGGTGCAACGAAAGAATAAATCAATTTTTAGAAGATGTATCAGATGTAAAATCGTTTTCAAAATTGAAATCTAAGGTTGACGTTATCATTCTAGGACCGAATTCAAAGGCGTATGAATTAAATGAAGTAAAGAAACATCTTAAGAAAACCGGCCGATTGATTTTGTTGCAGCAGGGTGAAAACGCTCATGCTTATGTACAAGATGTCATCAAAATACCAAAAGATCTTCAACCCGGAGACAAACCTGCAATGAAGGATTTTATGTATGATAGCGGTACTGCCGATTTAAAAGCGATAGAGTATTCTACTGGTGAATTTGTTGAGATGTTGGATTGGGATAAGCAAAAACCTGTTTTTAACGGGTTGGATGCTATGGACTGGAAGTGGTGGATGACAGGAAATAACAACCCTGCTTATGTAGCCTCTTCAAGCCATAAATTGAACATCGAAAACGACATGGTCATTCCTCTGGGACGTTTTTTAAATTCCCATTTCTATTGGTCGGGTAATCTTAAGAATGTTTATGACAATAAGATTGGATACCCCGTTTTTTCGGTAAAATATGCTTGGGGAGACATCGTCGTTTGCGATCTGGTCATAAGCGAAGCTGTGGAATACGATCCGAGGGCTGCCATTACTTTAAGAAATCTAATATATCAAACCATAGATAAATAAATTTATCGGTATTCAATATGAATTGGAATCCAAATAGCATTAAGATCAAAAGAAAAAAATTAAAAAGTCTGTACGCGCTACTTTTTTTTATGGTTTCTACCCCAATACTCATTGCCCAAAATCCCATCTCGCCTCCCGGTGTGTATATCGCTGATCCATCGGCCAAGGTTTTTGATGATGGCAGGCTTTATGTTTTCGGTTCGACCGATGAAAGTGAGCTTTATTATTGTTCGGCAAAGCATGATATCATGCATACAACAGATATGCAATATTGGAATATCACTAAAAATGTATTCGCTTCAAAAGGAGAAAATGATCAAGTACCATACAATGATGCTGTGCTCTTCGCGCCAGACGCCACAAAAAAAGATGACACTTATTATCTATATTATTGTCAACCAGACATCAATGCTCCTGAAGGTGTTGCCACTTCAAAAAGTGCCACAGGTCCGTTTACAAACGGTAAGAAAATTGATTTGAATGGTCATAACCAAATAGATCCTTCAGTTTTTATTGACGATGATGGAACAGCCTACTATTTATGGGGACAATTTAGTCTTAAAATGGCAAAACTTCAGCCCAACATGACCGCCATTGATGCGACAACACTTCAAACCGATATCATCACGGAAAAAGAGCATTTTTTTCATGAAGGAGCGTATCTGACTAAAAGAAAAGGACTTTACTATTTAGTCTATTCAGATATCAGTCGGGAAGACAAGCCAACCTGTTTGGGTTACGCAACCAGCATCTCTCCTTTTGGTCCTTACACTTATAGAGGTGTGATTATTGACAATAATGGTTCTAATCCGGGTAACTGGAATAATCATGGCTCCATTGCGGAGTTTGAGAACCAATGGTATGTGTTTTACCATCGTTCGACCCATGGGGTTAGAACTATGAGAAAAGCCTGCGTAGAAAAAATCAGTTTTTTAGAAGATGGGAGCATCCCTGAAGTGGAAATGACCAGTCAAGGCTCAGGATTGCCGCTGCCAGCAACATCTAAAATTGATGCTGCTTCCGCCTGTTTGCTTCAAGGCAATGTTCGTATTACACGAGCTTCTGAATCCAACGAAATCCTTTCAAAATTCAAAAATAAGGATGTCGCCATTTTTAAATATTTAGATTTTGGTGATGGAGTCACTTCAGTTTCCATCCGAATTAAATCGTCTGATGGAGGTAAATTAAATCTCTATTCTGACAAGCCATGGTATAAAAAATTGGCTGCTTTAAAAATCGAACCGAATCAAGAGTGGCAAATTCTATCGTATCCCGTTAAAAACGAAACTGGCATTCATGCACTGTGGCTTGAAACTACGGGAAATGAGGAAGAGTTATTTGAAATCGACTGGTTTCAATTTGAATAAATGAAATATCTTTTTTATTATTAAGTATTAACAGGTTACCACAGGATGGAATCAAGAGTTGAAAGTTTTAATTTCCTTAAAAATATTCAACTATGAAAAAACTACTACCCTTCCTATTTTCACTTGTGTGCATTTCTACTTTTGGGCAGAACATTACCTTAGAACTCAACCCAAGTCTTAAAAACCAAATGAATATTACGGAATCTCCTGTAGGAACTTACTCCATTCAGACGCTTGCAGGTGGCGATCCTTGGATTCAAACTAGACCTATCCAAAATTATGATCCTAATCAAGTGTATGTTGTCAGCTTCGACTATATCGCTCCAGATGGATTAGATGACCTGCAAATTTTCTACGGAACTCCTGTAAGTCCAAATCGATTGGCTAAATTTGGAAGCCTCGCTCCTGCTACACAATACAAAACCTTCAAAGCTTTTATGAAATATGAAGCACCAACTTGGAATGCCTCTTATGAACGCCTACGTTTTGATTTTGGTAAGAATGCCAATCAAAATATTACTGTAAAAAATGTACAATTAAGGGCTGCATTGCCCAATGAAGTCATTGAAATTGAGCTTAATCTTGGGCAAACCAATCAAATGTCGATTTCTGAAACAACGCCTAAAAATTATAGCATCATAACTTCTGGTGGCGATCCATGGGTCCAATCCCAACTATTGACCACCAATTATGACCCTGATAATACCTTTGTAGTGAGTTTTGATTATACTTCTTCGAGTGGTTTGGATGATCTTCAAATTTTTTATGGAAGCCCAATCAGCGGCGCAAGAAGGGCTCAATTAGGGAGTTTAGATGCTTCTACAACTACTAAAAAATTTTCAGCCATAATGAAGGTCAGTGCCCCCAGTTGGAACCAGTCTTATGATATTTTTCGTTTTGATTTTGGTAGACTTTCTGGATTGGACATTCAGGTAAATAATCTAATTTTGAGAGAGCCTACCAATCAAGAAAAGAAAGCCCTTGAAATCAAGGAAACGATAGCTATAGAATTGGATGTCGCTTCCACCAGTCCATTTTTACAGGCCACCCAACTTCAAGATGGTTCCTACCAACTGAATACGAGTGCCAATGACCCTTGGATTCTCTCCAAACCCATTAATGAGCTTTATGATATTGATGACAGCTATATCTTATCATTTGAATACAAATCTGAACAAGCTTATAATGAACTCGAATTATTTTACGGACCACCAATCAATGCCACACAAAAATTAACAGTAAACGGAATTCCTGCAGCTTCAAATTGGTCCACCTTTGTTGTAAATCCGCGTCTTTTTGCCGATAATTTTCAGGACAATGAATGGACTACCTTTAGATTTGACCTCGGAAGAAATGAAAATGCTGAAAAAACAATTTTTATCAGAAATATAAAATTGAGAAAACCAACCATTCAAGAGTTGGAAAATGAGCAGAATAGTGACAAATTCTTAAGTGTGGCAATTGATCAGGACTTCACAAATTACCTCAATAAAACGTTTACGGATTCAATTTCAATAGTGAAGGTCAATGCCGATATCGTCAACATAAAAGGTCAAGTCTTAAATGCTTCCGAAGATTTGTTTTTAGCAGAAATTGAGCCGCACCAATACGGTTTTGATCTTACAGAGTTCAATTTTGTAACACCAATTCCTAGTGTTGACGGTACATTCTCCATAGATGTAGATCGTTTTATCCAAAAGTCAGATCATGATTATGATCGGCTTTATTCCCGATGGGCAATTGTAAAAAATACAGGAAACAGCAGCTATGAACTTGTTTCGAATATGCAATGGGCGGGAGATATTTCAGCAGTTTCACTAAATAATATTGCCGAGGACAAAGCAAGTTCAATTAAAGGTCTTGATGGGCTGAGCCCAACTTCGCTATCTAATTTTTCAGATCTGACGGAGCTTGATATCAAAAGCATGAAACTGAACTTATTGCTTAACGGCGTTTTAAGTTTAAATCCAACAAGTCTTACACATGAATTCAACGGTAAAACGTACAACATTAGCCCGAACTTTGTGGCTGGTTTTGATGCCCGAATTAAAAGGCTTAGCGATAATGATATTAAAGCAGCTTTCGTTCTTTTAATTCCTATCAATATTGGGAATGAGGAGTTACGACGCATTTTTGTACATCCAGATGCTTCGTTGGGCCTATACAGTATGGCTAACGTGGCAACCGAAGAAGGCGTCGAGTATTATGCCGCGGCTGTTGACTTTTTAGCGCAACGTTATTCGAGACCAGACAAATTGTATGGGCGATTGGATCAGTGGATTATCCATAATGAAGTGGATGCGCACACGAGCTGGACCCATGCCGGACAAAAACCTGTAAATCTCTATACCCAAATTTATGATCGCTCTATGCGAATGGTGAATTATACCATCAGAAAATACAATCCTACTGCAAAAGTTTTTGGTTCCTTCACAAAACATTGGAACAGTAAGCCGGTAAGTGAAGTCAATTTCAGATCCAAAGAAATTCTTGATGTACTAAATAGGTTGAGCAAAAAAGAAGGCGATTATGAATGGGGCATTGGATGGCACTCCTACCCTACCAATTTATTCAATCCAAAAGTGTGGGAAGATCCAATTGCACAGACACAATTGAACTTCAATACGCCACAAATCACACCTCGAAATCTTGAAATGATTGATGCCTACGTGCGTCAAAAAGAGGTGCTTTATAATGGAAAGAAAGTACGAACCATTCTGCTATCTGAAAACGGATTCAGTTCCAACACCGCTAGAAATGCAAATGCCAATGAAACTACACAGGCTGCGGCATTGGCTTACTTTTGGAAAAAAACAAACCAAAGACTGCCATCCATTGAAAATATCCAATTGCATAGATGGGTGGACAACCCTAATGAAGCTGGACTTGAATTTGGCTTATGGACGGTTTTAGATGGCACAATAGAGGGTTTTGATCAGAAAAAAGAAGGTTGGTTTGTTTGGAATGCCGCTGGAAAAGCCAATGAAAATACTGTTTTTGAACCTTATAAATCAGTCATAGGCATTTCGGAGTGGAGTGACATTTATAATGAGGTTGCTACCGAAGTCACACCTTACATAGTAACCATGAATTTGGTGAATTGCAATAGTAATTTAGACGAATTACTCGTAAGTTTTAATGGCGAATTAAAGGTTCCTCAAGAAGATGGCATTTTAGTGTTTTATAATGTGGCATCCAATGTATCGCAACCTTACGAGATCAGAAAAGGAGAGGTTATATTGGCTTCAGAACTACTGAACATTACTGAAGATACTGAAATTAATATTGAACTCATTGCTATTAAAAATCTTTCAGCAAGAGGCATTTCTCCTTCCGAAATCGAAATTACTTGGGAAAGTAGCTTAGAAAACAGTCTCGGTTTTGTGTTAGAAGCAAAAGAAGAAGGTCAAAATTTTGAAGAAATAGAACGCGTTTCAGAAGACATCTCTAGCTTTACGCATTCAAACCTAACTGCAGGCACAAGCTATACCTATCGCATTGCAGCATTGTTGGATGAAACGAACTTGTCTTGCTATTCAAAAGAAATAGAAACCAAAGCTCCTTTCATCATTGTTGATTATAAAGATGGAGATAATAATCGACTCAACAATAACAGCGTAAAACCGCAATTAAAATTGAGAAACGAAGCCGATTATGCAGTGGATTTAAATCGCCTTTCGGTAAGGTATTGGCTCACGGCTGAGGATTTTTCGCCACTTAACTTTTATGTGGATTATGCGCAATTGGGAACATCAGATGTGAATGGTGCTTTTGTAGCACTGGACCAACCAAGAAATGGTGCAAATTACTATTTGGAAATGACATTTGATACCAATAAAAAAATTGCTGCTCTAGGTAATTCAGGAGAAATCAAAACACGGATTGCAAAAAGCAATTGGACTAATTTTGATGAAGGTGATGATTTTAGTTACTCCAATCACAATCAATATTTAGAAACCAATACAATTACAGTATATTGGGATGGTCAATTAATTTGGGGTAATGAACCTGAGGTTGCTACCATCCAAAGACCTGAATTAATCGTCATGCACCAAAACAAAGATGGGGTTACAAATAATTCTATGAAGCCGAATATTAGAATTCTTAATGCAGGAAATCAAAATGTTCCTTTAAAAGATGTCACCTTAAGATATTGGTTCACCCCGGAAAGTGCCATAACTCTAAATTACAATATTGATTATTCCATCATAAACTCAAACAAAATTAACGTCGACTTTAAAATTTCGGATGTTGTATATGATGGCGCTTCAAATTATTTTGAAGTGAGTTTTCAAGAATCGACAGGTAACCTATTTGCGTTTAGTGAAACTGGTGAAATGAGATTTAGGATCAACAAACAGGATTGGTCCAACTTTAACGAAAGTGATGATTTCTCATACCGCTCAACTGGTAACGTTTACGCTGAGAACATGAAAATTACGGCCTATATTAATGGCCAATTGGTTTGGGGTGAAGAACCTGTTGGCCTTTCTGCTTCAAAAATAGATACACAATCAAGTTTGGTGTCCGTTTTTCCAAATCCCGTATCTGATAATTGTATATTGAGTTTTGACGGCTTAATTAATTCAATTGGAAATATGATAGTAGTTGATTACATGCAGCAGACATTTCCGGTAACCGCTTCCATTCAAGACAATAATGTTTTATTACAAATAGGTAATCTAAATCCTGGAGTTTATATTTTAAAAGGTACTATAAATGAACAAGAAATTACCTATAGGCTATTAATTGAATAAGCAGTAATAATTCTGGGTAACTCTATTTTGACTATTAACAAAAATGAACAAAAAAAATATTAGAGATTTTTAGTTAAGTAATTTAAAGTACTATTTTTTAATAAAGTAAAATTTAATTAAGCTACTATATTTAGTAGCTTATAAATCGTCTACAATAAATATAAATTCTTGTATAAGTGAAGTAAATACTAGCATTCAACAACTAGGTTTGATTCAGTCGAAATTTTAACAATTTTCGAAATAGCTTAATGATTAATAAACCGCATATGAGATACGATTAAAATAGCATTTAAATAATTACTATATTTGAATTTGAATAAGACGAAACAAATTATATTGAATTTAGGTTCACAAAACGTCAACACGTTATTAAAAAATTTGCAAGACTATTGATATTACTAGGCTTAACCTTAGAAATAACGACCCCGGCCCGGTCACTGAAAAAAATCCAATCTATTTTAGATTGGATTTTTTTATTTAAAGACTTTTGCCTAAAAGTTCCAGATTTTTTTAAGCTATTCCCCTTTTTAGGTCAAGAAAAAACACTCATGTAAATTATCCAATGAAGCTGAGAACTACAGCCTATTTTTTGGCATCAGCATGCTTATGGTAGTACCCTCACCTTCTGTGCTTTCGGCCACTATTACACCATCGTGATTCAACACAATTTTTTTTACAATCGCCAAACCTATTCCAGTTCCTTTATAGTCTTGTTGACTATGTACACGCTGAAATACTTCAAATATTTTGTACTGCATTTCTTTAGGAAAACCAATACCATTATCGGAAATAGTAATTTTATAAAACAGGGTATTTTTTTGTAATTTATGAAACTTTATCTCTCTTCCCGTAGCAACTTCAGCAGTAATATGTATTCTTGGAATCGTATTTTTTTTTGAAAATTTAATAGCATTTCCTATAAGATTAGTAAATACTTGATGTAATTGAAACGGAATTGCAGTAATTGTTGGTAAGGCGGTGCAAGTAATTTGAGCTTTTGAATTTTCAATACTATCAGACAAGTGTTCCTTTACCTCTTTGACTATTAAATTTAGATCGGTCTCTTCAAATTCTGCATCTTTTTTATTTGATCTCGAAAATGTCAATAAGTCATCAATTAAAATTCGCATGCGTGTTGCAGAATCTGTAATTTTATCAAAATAGGTTTTTCCCTTATCGGTTAAGGTATCTTGTTCTCGTTCTAATATTCGTGAGATAAACATTTGAATTTTCCGCAAAGGTTCTTGTAAATCATGGCTGGAAACATAGGCAAAAGCTTCTAATTCTTCATTTCTATTTTCTAGACTTTGAATCGATACTTGCAATTTATTATTCGCCACTTTTAATTGTTTGGTACGCAGGGCAACTTGCTTTTCCAAATCTTTAGAAAATTGTTCTAATTTTTCACGGGCTTTTACGCGATCTGTAACATCTGTTGAAGTAACCATTACTCCTGACACGTTTCCATCTACATCTCTGAGTGGCGCGTAGATGTAGTCTACATAAAACTCCCAAATACCATTTTCATCTTGTAGCGAGGCATAAGATTCTTTTTCAGAAACAGGGATTCCTGTATTAATGATGCTTTGTATAATTTCGGGATATTTTGAATCAGATAAGTTTGGAAAAATTTCCAATAGGCCTTTCCCTAGTACCTCTTCTTTTTTTTTGCGCCAAAATTGATTTAACAGAGAATTGTTGGCCATTTCTATTTTCATTGCCTTTCCCCTTAAGACCCCCATGGCAATTGGAGACTGCATCACGAAATTTTTAAACTGCCGTTCTGATTCTTCTAACTTGAACTTTGCTTTCACCGTTTCGGTCATTTCAAAGGCCACCAACATTATTTCAATGACCTTATTATTTTCTAAGATGGGCTTAAAAATAAAATTAAAATAACCAGTTTCTTTTACTCCGTTACGTTCGAGAACAAAAGGATATTCCATCCCTTTTTTGGCTTTTTTGCTACGAAGTATACTTTCAAAAATAGGTGAAATGCCATCTTTAATTTCTGTTAGCACATCAAATAACGGCATATTAAGTGCCTCATCTAAGGTTTTCTGCCAAATCATTAATGCCATATCATTAACCACTTTTATGGAGTAATCTTCAGCGCTTATAATCGCAATCCCTACCGGTACTTCTTTTACCAAGCGACGAAACCGCTCTTCATTTAGTTTTAGATGATTTACAACTTTCTGTTGCTCTGTAATATCTTGTAAGGTTCCGTTAAACCTATAGGCTATTCTATTTTCATTAAACCAAGCCCTACCCAAGGCTCTTACAATTCTTTTTTGTCTTGTCTCTTTATTCTGAATCGTATAAGTAACATCATATTTACCGCCAGATTCCCAAGTGAGTGCATTTTGAATCGTTTTATTCACTCGCTCTCTATCTTTGGCAATGATGGCATTTGTTGCCTGATCTAGCTCAATATCATCTTTAATAGGCAACCCAAACCACTCTTTTAGCCGATGGTTTGTTTTTAATTGATCAGTTAAAGGGTTATAGTCCCAGGTACCCAAATCGGTCGCATCGATGGCAAATTTTAATTCGTCTTCACTTTCTTCTAATCGCTTTACATTTTTTACCGCATCGGTTGTTTCTATGCAGGTAACTAAAACACCACTGATTTCCATGGTATCACCTAAAATTGCACTGTAACTAAAGGTCCAAAACACCTCCTCGATTTGGCCATTACGGTAAATCGGAACTAATTGATTTTCATGCCAAGTGGGTTTGCCTGTGCTAAAAACCAAATCTACTTCAGGTTTCATCGATTCTTTTAATTCTGGCCAAGCCTCGTCGAAGCCTTTACCAATAATTAATGGATGTTTACCATCAATACCCAAACTGGGGCGATAGGCATCATTGTAAAAATTATAATATTCTTTTCCCCATAACAAAAACTTTGGAAACGCAGTATTGAGCATCGTATTCAATGTCAATTTTAAAGCCATGGGCCAGTTTTCTGGTTCACCCAAGGCATGTTCTTTCCAATCTTTCTCTGCAATTAATTGCGCCATTTCACTCCCATTTTGTAAAAACTTAGGAATATGTTTTTGCTTTTGGCTACTCATAACTATAAACTTTACAATTGTACAATGAACGTATCGTTTTCTTCAGGGTTTTTTCCTGTGGTTTTAAAATGCTCTAAACAGTTGAGAATAGCTGCCTTTAACGCTTTATAATTGTTTGGTTTCTTTAAATATAAATTAGCACCTGCATCCCGAAAACGTTCTGCTTTTGAAAAATCGATGGATGTAGAATAAATAATAATTGGAATATCTTTTAAAGATGCTGCGGCCCTAATCTCGCTTAAACATTCTTCTCCATCCATCAGTGGCATGTTAAGGTCTAAAAAAATAAAATCAGGCTTTTTCAGGTCAGATTGAAATAGAGATTTTAGTAAGTCTATTCCATTTTCAAAGGTTTTTAAAAGAATATTTTCAACCATTTCCTCCGTAATTTCTTCAAAAAATTGCCTATCGTCTTCATCATCATCTGCTAAATAAATGATATAGTTTGTTTTTTCCATTGTTTAATGATTTTCATGCGTCTTGTAAATATATTTCTCTTTAAAAAAATTCACTACTCCGATTGTGTATTTTTTTAATGCAATACCTAATTCACAAAAATTCTGACAAGCGAAACTTCCCAAATTTGATTTGAATTAAAATTTAATGCTTTTAGCTCAAGATACATTTCTATGAATACTTAAGTTTGGATGAACTTAAAAATAAACATCATGAAAATACAAGCATACTTAGCCTTTCGTGGAAATTGCCATGAGGCTCTTAGTTTTTACGGTCAGCTTTTCGATGCTGAAATAAAAAATCGTCAAACCTACGAAGACAAAAAAATTGATGTTCCCGCATCGTACCGACAAAAATTACAACACGCCGAGCTCAAGGGAAAAGGAGTGCACTTTATGGCTTATGATGCGTCACCAGACACTCCCATAAATTTGGGTAACCAAATACATATGAGCATAGATTTAGATTCCAAAGAAAAAGCAGAAGAATTATTTTCTCAACTATCTGATGGTGGACAAATACATCACACTTTTAGAGAACGGGAATGGGGATATTTTGGAAGGTGTAGCGATAAATATGGTATTCATTGGATGGTGAATTTCAATTAAAAAGTTAGACTTAAAAATAAGAATCTATACGAAGAGTGCTACCTTAGCCCAATACCTTAAAACGACCTAAATGACAGCTGAAAACATACACTTCATGAAACGTGCCATTGCATTAGCCGCAGAAGGAAAATCAAAAGGTAATGGCGCTTTTGGCGCTGTTATCGTCAAAAACAATAAAATCATAGCGGAAGGTCACAATGTGGTACATGAAAAAAAAGATTGTACACAGCACGCCGAACTCGCTGTAATTCAAAAAGCCTGTGCTATACTACAGTCTAAAACTTTAAAAGATTGTATCTTGTATACTAGTTGTATTCCATGCATGATGTGCCTTGGAGCTTGTTATTGGGCCAAGCTAGACAAAATCTATTATGGAGCCTCAGCCCAAGATGCCAAAGATTTTGGGTTTATTTATACTGATATGTATTATGCCTACCCAGAAGAAAACAAAAAAAAAGAATTTAATCTTATCCAACTGCTTCGTGATGAAGCCATAAGCATTTGGAAATAATAATAAAATAAATATCTAGATGATGCAAATTATATATGAATACCACGACGTTTCTTCCAGTACACGCCTAGAAGAATTAGCCAAAGAAAAATTGGAGAATTTACATCACAAATACAATTTTGTGCACAGAGCCGATGTGTTTTTTAAACAGCAAAATAGATCTGATGACAGCGAAATGATTTGTGATATACGTTTAAGTTTACCCGGACCTCGGATTTTTGCTTCTACAAATGCAGAAAATTTTGAAGCTGCCATAGCAGAGACTGTCCGAGATTTGGAAGATCAATTAAAAAAAGTTAAAGGTAAAATGAAAGATTATTAGGGAATTTTCAATAGCAACCCTAAAGAAAATCCGTCTTATGCTTTGTCAGAAGGCGGATTTACTATATCTAGATGTTTAGCCTTTACATCTTCTTGATTTTCAGTGCCGTTATACAATACATAATAACCCAAAACACCGCTTAACAAAGAGCTTATTAAAATCCCGATTTTTGCTTCTTCTAGAAGAATTTCTTTTGAAAACGATAAATTGGTAATAAAAAGTGACATCGTAAAGCCAATACCACAAAGTAAAGCAACGCCATGCAATACTTTCCATATGGCTTTTGTATTAGGCATACTCTTATAAAAGAATTTTAACAAAACCCAAACTCCTAATAAAATACCTACTTGTTTACCAATAAACAAGCCTGCAATAATACCCCATGTTATGGGCACTTGAAATGCTTTTCCTAAAATAGCACCGTCAATTACAATTCCTGCGTTCACAAAGGCGAACAAAGGCATAATTATAAAGTAAACAGGCTTGTGTAGTTTTCGCTCTAAACGACGCAATGGGGATTCCATTTCTCTTTGCGTTTTTTCGAGGTAATAATGTGCTTGGGCTGATGTTAACGAAAAAGTTTCGTCTTTCGCTTTTTTAAACTGATTAAAGCCTTTTAGTGCAAACTTTTTTATCTCCTCTAAATTCCATTTTTGGTTCAGTGGAATAGTAAGTGCCAAAACCACACCTGCAAAAGTAGGGTGTATTCCCGAAGCCAGTACGGCGCACCAAAGCACAAAACCAATCATAAGGTAAGGCGTGAGTCTTGATGTATTTCTAAAATTTAAAAATAGTAATACTAAAACACAAACACCCGCTATCGCCAATGATGGCCAACTTATTTGTTCTGTATAAAAAAAAGCGATGACCAAAACTGCAATTAAATCATCAACCACGGCTATTGTCGTTACAAAAACTTTTACCCATGATGGAACTCTAGAACCCAAAATTGCAATTATACCAATCACAAAAGCAATATCTGTTGCCATGGGTATTGCCCAACCCTGAGCATAAATCGTATTGTAATTAAAGGCCCAATAAATAAGCCCTGGAACTAGAGCCCCACTTATAGCCGCTACCACTGGAAAAACAGCAGACTTAAATGATTTTAACCTTCCAAATTTTAGTTCTCCCTTTATTTCAAGACCTACCAATAAGAAAAATAAGGACATTAACCCGTCATTCACCCAATGATGAATAGATTTTGTAATATTCCAATTAGGAAAGCCTAAGCTAAATTCCAGTTCCATAATAACAGTATAAAAACTGTTTAATGGGGTATTCGCGACAATTAATGCGATAAAGGTGGTCAACATTAAAAGAATACCTGTGGAAGAGTCTCTTTGAAAAAAATTTTTAAAAAATGGCCTCACGCTGCGAGTTGTTTTAATTTATATATATTGTCGCCCAATGTCCACAAGTTCATGAGCTGGAATAACTCCTGATTGTTTCCACACCACTTTTCCATTTTTAAATAGCATCAAGGTTGGCACACTCCGAACACCATACTTAGCGGCAAACGAAGGGTTTTTATCTAAATCTATTTTTAAAGCGGTTACCGAGTCGCCCAGTTCTTCTTTCGCTTTATCAAAAAAAGGAGCCATAGTTTTACAAGGCCCACACCAAGTTGCAAAGACATCAATAAGAGTTGGCTTATGTTGAGCGATTATTTCATTAAATTTTGACATGATTTTAAGATTTTCGTACAGGTTAGTATTAAAAATAGCATGGCTATAATTGCTGGTTTAAACCAATCTAAATATAAAAACTCATAGAATCCGATCAAAATATATGTATTGAATTCTATGATTATTTTTAGACCAAAGGTTTATAAGTTTCCATAAATATTAGATTCGCCACCATCAATGGCAATAACCTGCCCGTTTATATAGCTGTTATCATCACTTAATAAAAAAGCAACCACTTTAGCAACCTCTTCTGGTCTTCCTAATCTTCCCATCGGGTTTCTTTTTGCAAATTCTTCTTCGGCCTTTTTAGGATTTTCAGGATTTACTTTTTTCATAGATTCAGCCACCATATTTGTTAAGATAGCGCCTGGTGCAAGTGCGTTTGTTAGAATATTATACTTTGCAAACTCCATGGCTGCACTTTTAGTCATTCCTGCAACGCTATGTTTAGTAGCAACATAGGGCGTAATATTGATTACGCCTCTTAGTCCACCAACAGAAGACATATTTACTATTTTACCTCCGTTCTCTTTCATTTCTGGAAGCACATATTTTAAACCATAAAAAACACCCATGAGATTTATGTCTACTACTTTTTTAAACACATCAACATCATATTCATCCATCGGAGCTTGGTCGCCTTCGATACCCGCATTATTAAGAAATCCGTCAATTGAGCCAAATTCTTTAAGCGTAGTTTTTACATAATTTTTAACGGCCTCTTCCTCGGAAACATCAGCAAGAATACTGATTACCTTGATATCCAAGAATTCATTTTTAAGTTCTTCTTTTGCCTTTTTTAGGCCTTCTTCGTCATAATCCACAAGCGATAAATTGCCCCCCTTTGAGGCTAGCTCTTTGGCTGCTGCCAAACCTAATCCGCTTGCTCCGCCTGTGATAATTATTGTTTTATTTTTAAAATTTTTCATTTTGTGTGTATTTAGTTCAACATTATAAACTCTTCACGCATTGCTATTTTTCTTTTATTTGAGGATTAGATTCATCCTCTGGAATTTCGCCAAGCATGATTCCCTGCGATTGTGCTTTGCCGAAATAAGCGGTTGCCCAATTCCACATGGTTCTCAATTGATTGCGATAATTTAGCAGCAACAATAAATGAACGAACAACCATGAAATCCAAGCAATCCATCCTGTTAAGGTTGTTTTAGGGATATTCAAATCTGCCACAGCTTTTTTGCGACCAATAATTGCCATGGTTCCTTTATCATCATAGGTGAAAGCTTGCATCGTTTGCTTATTCACCATAGCCTTAAAATTTTTGGCTAAAAGCTTTCCTTGCTGTTGTGCTACACTTCCTAGTTGTGGATGACCATTGGGGAAGTTAGGGTCCTCTTGAAGTATGCAAGCGTCTCCTATGGCATAAATATTTTCAGTATGCTCCACCCTGTGATACGCATCGACTTTTAGTCTCTTACTTTCTTTGTAACTACCCTCTGGCATCCCTTTAAACTTTAAAGCAATAACTCCTGCAGTCCAAATCAATGTTTTTGTCTCAATTTTTTCGCCATCCTTAAAATAGACCACATCATCCTTATAATCACGAACCATTTTGTTGAGCAAAACTTTTACTCCCATTTTTTTTAGGGTTTCTAAGGAATACTGCTGTGATTTTTCACGCATTGGTGGAAGTAGTGTTGCTGCTCCATCTACAAGATAAATTTTCATTTTTGTACTATCGAGTTCTGGATATATTTTTTCTAGAATACGATTACGCATTTCTGCTAACATACCGGCAATTTCTACACCTGATGGTCCAGCGCCTGAAACAACAATGTTTTGCATTTTTCGTTTTTCGTCAATATCATTGGTATACGTGTACTTTTCTGCTTCCCGAAGCAAAAAATTTCGGAGCTTAGTAGCATCTTCAACCGATTTCATAGGTAAAGCGTTTTTTTTTATATTTTCCATTCCAAAAAAATTGCTTACCGTTCCTGTTGCAATCACTAAGGAGTCATACGATAGTTCACCTGTGCTTAGCCTTATTTTTTGCTCCCCAGGGAAAACCTCCAATAATTTACCCAATCTAAAGTTTAGATTTTTTGTTCCTTTAAAAAGGGTTCTAAAGGGGATGCAAATGCTCGAAATATCTAATAAGCCAGTTGCCACCTGATATAATAAGGGAGAAAAATGATTGTAATTGTTTTTATCGACCAACACTACTTGAATCCCTGATGTATTAGCTAATGACTTCGCTAAATTTATTCCGGCAAACCCACCACCTATAATGACTATTTTATGTTCTGTCATTCAATTTTCTTCTGATTCTAATTCTACGGTTTTTAATACTATCTGATAAAAGCAATTCTTAAATTACGTTGTATTTTTGATGCAACAGAACGGTAAAAAAAAGATTTTTGCCACATTCCATTTTTCAAAATTTGAAGTTCAAACAACAAATTTATACTGATGTGATGGCCATTTTTATAGCTAAGGATGGTATTCTTAAAAAAAGGATAATGCAACCCCGAACGCCTTCATTCCAACAAATAGTTACCTAAAAGAAGTATTAGCGGCCAGTGCTAAGCAGTAACAGAGAGGGTACCATAAGGTTTTTTGAAAAAATTAGGCTCCTCCGCGTGCGGGGTACTCATTTTTGGTCACAAAATCAATGGCGTTCAAAATGTCATCCCAATGAGGTCTTGCGAAGGGCATGCTTTGAATGGCACTGGCGTAAAGTGTTTGATTTGGCCTTATCAAAAAAACCGCCGGTTCTGAAAACGCTTCGGGTTCTTTATCAGAGATGCCTTTAGAAATAAAAAGACCTAGTTCTCTAGCTTTAGTAATTTCTAAATCATAACCTAAAGGTATTTCAGAAATGCTCCATTCCTCCGTTGTTTTTTTTGCTCGTGCTTCAGAATCACAGCTGATCGCAACTAAATGCACTCCTTTATTGCTAAAGGCATCTAATTTTTTCTTTAATTCTTCCAAATACTTTTTACACACCGGGCAGTGCAAGCCACGATAAAAAACAAGCATTGTAAAGGTATCGCTTTTTTGAGCTGACAAGCTCCATTGTGCGCCGTTTGTGAGCGCTACCTCTAAGTCAGGGAATTTATTTTTAGGTTTTATCATTTTATGCTGTTTTATTTTATTTAATTCAAAGGCAATATAAAAATTGTACCTGCCGAGTTTTGTTTTGAATGCGTTTTTCCTTAACTCATATCAAGTTTCTGGATGACTACGAAATTTTTAAGTGTTTGTGCTTATTGGAATAAAACCCTTAAAATAGTTTTAAAGGTTTAGAACATATAAGAAGGATATCATACTACTACCTTGTCGACGGTCTAAAAACCCGCTTTAATTTTTAGTGCTAAAAAAAATCTTTATGCGCTTTAAATAATAATAATAGCCACATTTTTTTAGGGTTAAAAACCTTTTGGATAGGTTCATTTTTTTGTAAAAACCAGCCTTAAGTTTGCGGTCATAAATTGATTATTAAATAAAAAAATAAGAATGAAAAAAATAGTGGTATTAGCTATAGTTTTAGCAACAGGAGCCAGTGCAATGGCACAAACGTGGTCTAACAAAGTACAGGTTGGTGTAAAAGCTGGTCTTAATTTCGCCACCGTGGCGGGTAATGATTTTGAGAGTCCTGATGGGCGAACTAGTTTCTATGGAGGTTTACTAGTGGAGGTTCCAGTTACTGATATCTTTTCCTTCCAATCCGAAGTTTTTTATTCTGGTCAAGGTTTTGATATTACAAATAATTCAAATCAAGATGATGCAGCGTATCAAGTAGATTATATTCAAGTTCCATTACTTTTAAAAGTGTATCTTATTGACGGTTTAAACATTCATGCGGGACCACAATTTGGTTTTAAAGTAAACGAGGAAATAGATTTTGACCCCAATGCTGATGGTGGCGATATTGATACCGATGCCGTAAAAGATTTTGATTTTCAATTAACAACCGGAGTCGAATACAAATTTTCGGGGTCGGTTTTTATTCAGGCAAGATATAGTTATGGCTTTTCAGAAATGATTGAAAATTTAGACGTACATAATTCTTATGTATCTGCAGGAATCGGTTTTATGTTCTAAAGTCAGCATCTTACTAGAAACAACTTTCTATTGCATAGCGAGTAGCACAAAATTAAAAAGTGCTTGAATACTTACAAGAAGTATTCAAGCATTTTTTACTTAAAAACAAAGAGGATGTTTAGTGCATACTTCAATTAAAAATTGGTGCCGGAACCCACCAACTTAATAAAACAAGTATTACAATACCCACCAATATAGCTATGATATTAAATTTTCTATTACTCATAGTTTTCTCGTTTTAATATTTCTTAAGCCTTACACCTCATTTTATGCTACTATAAGTAGCGGTATAAGACCTTAGCAGCTTATAGAAATCATTTTTTAACGCTCTAAAGTCCTGAATTAAACTTTCATAGGAAGCACGCTTTTTTTCATGAACTTTTGCCCTTGTAACTTCATAAGCCATTTTTCCATATTCGAACTCGGTCCGCAACTCTTTTTCATACTGGCAAAACAAGCCCATCGCCAAGGTATTTTTACGTCGCAATCCTTTTATATTTTGCCGAAATATACTTTGATTTAGCAGTTGATTCTCAAGAACCATTAGGGTATCGAGTTCTCGGTGAATAAACTCTAATGCATCGATCCAATAACTAAGTTCTATCAGGTCTTTTTTTAAACATAATTTGCGCTGTGTTTCCGTTTGATCTATTCTAGAACTATTCAAATTTGTAGGGTTAAAATTTATACTTTAGATCCCATAGTGTTTGTAAATTCAATAAAAAAATGCTCTTTTAAACTTCTATAGGAATCTAAATAGTACATGTAACTTTTCCTAAAGCCTTCGTGATCGTTTATAAACGCCATATCACAAAGGGTATCTTCACATTCAGTGATATTAGCCCGTGACCTTTTAGAGCTATTTAATATATTCAGCAGCTTATCGTTTTTTGCTTGCTTTTCCTCAAACAAATCAACAAACTTACCCTCCAATACTGTATTACATATAAGGACTAAATGGTTTATTTCTTTTTTTACATATTGCAAATGAATAATCCAGTTTTGTAACTCAATGGTATTTATTTTATGTGTTAAATCAACTTCTGTATCATGGGCATAAACCGTTGTATGTAGTGATGTCATTTTATTGGTTTTAGATTTAAATATTTATGGCTTCGTACGTTTCATCTTGTGCTACAGCTACAATAGTCAACTTTTGTTCTCCTTTAGAAAATTCCCAAGTGATCGCATCACTTTGAGAATAGCCTATAAGGGCAGCACCCATAGGAGTAAGTACTGAAATTTTATCATTTTTTAAATCTCGGTCTGCTGGAATTACGATTTGTAGCGTTTTTTTCCATCCATTTTCAGCTTCTATGCTAACCTTACTATTTAATCGAATCACATCTTTTGGAAGTTCATCATTATCCACTATCTGAGCTGTTTTAAGTTCATCTAGCAATCGCTTCAACGATTTTTGAGTTTCAAAATCACCTGTGTATCCAGATATATTGAGAATACGTTTTAAATAAACGTATTCTCTTTTTTCTATTATTAAATTCTTGTATTTCATTTCTAAACTTTTTAATTATGGAAAAATTCCACGTTCTACATAAGCCCTTTCAATTCGCTGTATCGCGATACAATACGCCGCAGTTCTCATATCTAAATGATGCTCTTCAGCGTATTTATTGACTTTATCAAAAGATTCTTTCATCTTTTTTTCGATCTTCATCATTACTTCATCTAGCTGCCAAAGTTCTCCATTTCTATTTTGCAACCACTCAAAATAACTACCAATGACACCGCCAGAATTGCAAAGGATATCTGGGATTATCGTAACTCCGTTTTTGATTAAGATTTGTTCCCCTTCTACATTGGTAGGCCCATTAGCACCCTCTGCAATTAATTTTGCTTTTATAAAGGGTGCGTTTTCAATGGTAATTTGGTTTCCTAAAGCTGCAGGAATACAAATATCACAAGCGGTGCTAAAAAAATCATCTTTATCTAAAGGTAGCGCATCAGGATAAGCTACAATACTCCCTTTGTGAGCCTGTGCATACTTAAATAAGGCTGCAACTTCAATTCCATTTTTATTTTGAATACTTCCAAAAGCATCTTGTACAGCCACCAATTTAGCCCCTTCCAATTCAAGGAAATAGGCAGCCCAGTAGCCGACATTTCCAAAACCTTGAACGGTAAATGTTTTTCCTTTAAGCACCTCATTGTTACGCTCCGCCCAAAATTTAATGGTCAAAAACACCCCAAATCCCGTGGCGCGATCACGTCCCTCAAGACCTCCACTACCTGCCGGTTTACCTGTAACTACATGCTGATTTGCACTGCGTTCAGCGGGCGGTCTTGTGCTCATATAGGTGTCTGCCATCCAAGCCATTGTTTGGCTATTGGTATTTACGTCTGGCGCAGGAATATCATGTTCTGGGCCTATATTGTCGGCTAAGGCAAAAGTAAACCTACGTGTAATTCGCTCTAATTCTCCTGCTGAGTATTTTGTAGGGTCGAGTTGAATACCTCCTTTGCCCCCACCATAAGGCAAACCTGCTAATGAGGTTTTCCAGGTCATCCACATCGCTAAGGCCCTTGCTGCATCGATATCTACTGTAGGGTGGTAACGTAAACCACCTTTGTAAGGTCCGAGCGCATTATTATGCTGAACCCTGTATCCCGTAAAAATAGCAACATCACCATTGTCCATTTTTACTGGAAAATGCACTATGATTTCATTGTTGGTAATACTTAAAATTTTACGAATGTTAGGATGTAAATTAATATGATCTGAAGCACTATTAAACTGCTCCATCACATTTTCCATCATACCCCTAAGCGGTATTTTTTTTTCTTTTGTATCAAGATCTTTTGGTATTGTAATCATGCTATTATTTTAATAAAAATTAAAGAATTAATTATAGCACTATAGCCGCTAAGCTATCGTTCACTATATTAGGAATAAGGTTTTTCTGAATGCTTTCTACTTCATGGTATTCACTACAAGACCATACTTTATGTTTTTGATTGGTTAACACACAAGTGCTTAGGTAAACGCAAGTAGGACAAATATTAAACGATGATGATTCCATAAATAAACTTGTTTTACACCTTAAGGACAATCTGTGTGCCAACAAAAGTTCATGGTATGCCAAAATTATTCAACTACCTAATAATCAATTTATTCAAACATTTTTTTAGAAATAAAAATAAGGAAGAGGTGGTACAAATTTACCCAGTAGGGTAGAAATGCATCGGTAAAACTTAAAAATCTTAGGTGCTAGGCACTCGTTTTGAAACTACAATCAAAGAAGTTCAGAACGTTAGGGGTTAGTGGTTTACGCTTAGGGTATTTAATCAGCCAATTTCTGCCGGATGGTTTTGCGGTCTATTCCTAAAATTTCAGCTGCTTTAGTTTTATTATTATCGGTAAAATTTAGTACTTTTTGGATGTATTGCTTTTCAATTTCTTTAAGGGAAACTAAGGCACTATCCGGAAAATTAATAGGATACTTTAAGCTTTCGGGTAAATGCTCCACGTGTATACTCCTATCGCACATAATGACCGCTCTTTGAATGATGTTTTCTAATTCACGAATGTTACCTGGCCAATCATAACGCTGTAAAATAGCCAAGGCTTGTTCACTTAGCTTTACCAAGCCGTCTTTATATTCAACCCCGTATTTAAATAAAAACTTTTCTACTAATAAGGGTATATCCTCTTTTCGATCTCTAAGTGGTGCCACTTGTATTTCTACAACGGTAAGTCTATAATATAAATCTTCTCTAAAAGCACCTTTTTTTATGAGTTCTAATAAATTGCTATTCGTTGCGGTAATAATACGAATATCTACCTTTTCAGGCTTTTGAGCTCCCACTTTAATGACTTCCTTTTCTTGAAGAACGCGCAATAGCCTAGATTGCACGGCTAAAGAGGCATTGCCTATTTCATCTAAAAAAATAGTACCACGGTTGGCCGCTTGAAAAAACCCATTTCGTGTGGTGTCTGCACCTGTAAATGCGCCTTTGGTATATCCAAAAAGTTCAGCTTCTAGCAGGTTTTCTGGGATAGCACCACAATTTACAGCAATAAAAGGTTCCCTTGAAAATTTACCTTGGTAATGAATGGCTCGTGCCACGAGCTCTTTTCCAGTACCACTTTCACCTTTTACAAAAATAGTTGCCTTATTGTCTTTAACCCTTTCAATAATTTGGATGACATTCTTAATCTTTTCTGAAGTTCCTATGATGTCTCCGTAGGATGATTTTGTACTATTTTCATTTTTAGATAGGTCTTCTTTTTGGCGCTGTTTGGCGGTCGAAATTTTACTGTTTTTACGCTTAAAAGAAACATCTATGGCGCTTTGTAATTCATCTTTTGTAAAAGGCTTTGTCAAGTATTTGACAACTCCCGATTTTATGGCCATAAGGGAATCTTGTACTGATGGGTATCCGGTAACTACTAATTTAGGAAGTTTTGGATAATGTTCTGATACAAATTTTATAAGCTCAAAACCATCAATCTCTGGCATTTTTAAATCGGTGATCAATAAGTCTATAGGGGTATCACGCAAAATTGCAACTGCCTCTTTTACCGAAACTGCTTTATAGGTGTGGTAATTCCAAGATTGAAGATGCCGTTGTAAAAGTTCCAAAATATGGATATCATCATCTACTATAAGTATATTTTCTTTTTTTAACAGCATGTTTTAAGATTTAGGAAGTTTCACCGTAAATGTTGCGCCCTTATGTGGATTATTCTCTACCTCTATAGTGCCACCGTGGCTCATGATAATACCATGTACAACACTTAAACCTAAACCTGAACCCTCACCAGTTGCTTTGGTGGTATAAAAAGGTTGAAAAACTTTCTCTAAAGAAGCTTCAGAAAGTCCGGTACCTTCATCGACGATTTTTAAAATAATATGCGTAGTAGTTTGAAAAGTTTCGATGGTAACTAATCCCCCTTTTGGTGAAAAATAAATAGCATTAATTATTAAATTAAAAATAATTTGTGTCAGCTGAATGGTGTCTGCTCTAAGCCATAATTCTTCTTCTTCAATCTTAACAAGATATTTTACTTCTTCTTTTCTAAAGCTGGCATCTAGTAAATTAATTGCATTTTTAATACTGGGAACAATATTTACCTTTTGCATTTCCTGGGGCATCTCACAAGCAAAAAACATCAATTTTTTAACCACTTCTCTAGAAAAAATAGCATTCTGTATGATCTTTTCTACGTCAGCCATGGCTTTCACATTATTCTTCAAATCATCTTTAAGTAATTCTGCAAAACCTAATATGTTTGCTAATGGTGTATTTAATTCATGGGCTATACCGGCTGTAATTTCTCCTAAAATCCCCAAACGATCTGCACGTTCCATTTGTCGTTTTAAGGATGTTTCATTCTTTTTTAACTCTAATCGCTCTAAAAGATTTCCTATTTTTAAGGCTACACTATCTAAAAGTTGTTGTTCTTCAAATAAAAAGTCTTGTTTAGAAAATTTATCCTTGGGTAAATACGCATGTATACTTCCGTTGGCCTTATTAAAGCATAAAATAGGAGATGAAATCACTACTTTATGCTCAAAATTGATGGTAGTATTTACAGCTATAAGAGGGGTTTGGATTTCAATCTCAGTAAACTCACTGAACTTAAAAGCATTTTTAAGACTTCCGGCTATGGCAGTTAAGGTGTCTTCTAGAAGTTCTGAGCTGGCTTGGACAATAATAGAAGAAACCTCATATAAACAAGTTAACTCTTTAATTCTTTCCTTTAAAGCTAGTTCTGCCGCATTCATTACTTTATACTATTAAATTTTATCCTAGAATTAAATACCTCTTCTCATTTAAATAAATTGCCCTTGGCAAGTATATCCTTTATGGCAAACGAAGTTAAGTAAAACCTGAAGACAAAGATATTGAACTCTGTTAAACATTAAAACTGCCATGCCATAATTAGATCCAAGGTATTCTTTCGTATTTTGTTTATTGTGATTTGGACAAATTAAAAAGTTGTTTAGCTTTAATTGCATTAGCTCTCTTAGGCCTAACATCAAAAAATGAAAAATGGAAAAAGTGCTTTTTTTTATTCAAATTACTATTTTATGTGACATTTAACTAATATCTTAGTTTTAATATTAATCAGAATACCTTTACATTAGTTAAAGTATTTTACTAACGAATACCAATTATAGAATGAAAAAAGTTACCGTACTATTTGCTTTCCTGTTTTGTTTAAGCCTCTTGGCCCAAAACAGCAACCTCAATGATCCCTTACCAGAAAACAATAAAATAACCAAAGGTGTACTCACTAACGGAATGACCTATTATTTGTATCCAACAGATGTTACTAAAGACGTCGCGAGTTATTACATCATACAAAATGTAGGATCGGTTTTAGAGAATGATAATCAGCAGGGACTAGCGCATTTTTTAGAACATATGGCGTTCAACGGAACAGAAAATTTTGAGGGCAAAGGTATTTTAAATACCCTTCAAAAAGTAGGTGCCGTTTTTGGAAAAGACATCAACGCTTATACTTCTTTTGACGAAACGGTATACAATATGGATAATATTCCTACCACCGATGAACTTGTTACGACTTGTTTAACGGTGCTTCGCGATTGGTCTAATTACTTATTATTGACTGATGAAGAAATTGATGCGGAGCGTGGTGTTATTAAAGAAGAATGGAGAACGCGCCAAAGTGGCGGTATGCGTATTCTTCAACAATCACTACCTACTATGTTTAATAATTCTACCTATTCTAATAGAATGCCAATAGGCATCATGGATGTCATTGACAATTTTGAGTATAAAGCCTTACGTGATTTTTATCACGATTGGTACCGCACTGATCTTCAAGCTATCGCTATTGTTGGTGATATCGACGTCGCTGAGATGGAAAAAAGAATCAAAACTATGTTTTCAGATATTCCTGCGGTTGAAAACCCTATTGAACGTTTTATTGTTCAAATAGATGATAATAAAGAAATGCTTTACAAAATGTCGATGGATGAAGAAGTTTCTACATCGAGCATTTCATTTAATATTACCCATCCAAAATCCTTAGAAAATCAAACGGTTAAAGATTTAAAAGAATCACTATTAAACGGAATGGCAACAGGAATGATCTCTGCGAGGATAAGAGAAATAAGCCAAAAACCAGAGGCCCCTTTTCTAGGTGCTAACATTTATTATAGTGATTTGGCAAGAGCTAAAAATCAATTATCTATTGGTATAGGACCAAAACCAGGACAACAACAAGAAGCTTTTAAAACTGCCTTAACGGAAGTTGTTCGAGCGGTAAAATTTGGCTTTACAAAAGCAGAAATTGATCGTATGGTCAAAAGGTACTCAAGCTCTTACGAAAATCAAATAAGTAAAGAGAGTGATTTACCGCATCGCGCTATCATCAATACCATTAAACAAAACTACTTGGATAATGAAACCATGACCGACGTTACCCAAGAATACGAAATTGCTCAACAAATTTTTGCGGCCCTAACCGCAGAAGAGCTGCACGAAACGATTAAAAAATTATACACCAAAGAAAACCGTATTCTTATGGTTACAGGGGTAAAAGATGAAAACAATTTAACAAAAGAAGAAGCCCTAAACATCATAAATACCGTCGAAAATGACAACAATTTGACTGCTTATGAAGACGAATTTGGCGACAAAACCTTAATTTCTGGGGTTACCATCAAAAAAGGGAACATCGTTTCTGAAAAACTGATGAAAGAAACAGGCGCAACTGAATTTAAACTAAGTAATGGTGCCACGGTGTATTTTAAATTTGCAGATAAAAACAAAGATGATGTGCAGTTTATGGCAACGAGTTATGGCGGAGAATCTTTATTAGAAGATTCCGATTTGCCATCGGCAACGATGTTAGGTAGTTTGGTGCAATTATCCGGACTAGGAGATTATTCAGCCACTGAATTACCAAAAGTTTTGGCAGGTAAAACGGCAAGAACGCAAGTTGTGGTATCAGGTCTTAACGAAATGATTATCGGCAATGCCGTTACAAAAGATGTTGAAACCATGTTACAAATGGCCTATTTAAACTTTGAAAAACCACGTTTAGATCAAGATGCGTTTAAAGTTTTAGAAAATAATATTGGAAACTTCTTAACGCGCAGAAGTAAAGACATAAATGCAAAAATGCAAGATAGCGTCACTACCACGCTGTATGGAAACAACAATCCAAA
Organism: Cellulophaga sp. Hel_I_12; assembly: GCF_000799565.1. Classification (NCBI taxonomy): domain Bacteria; kingdom Pseudomonadati; phylum Bacteroidota; class Flavobacteriia; order Flavobacteriales; family Flavobacteriaceae; genus Cellulophaga; species Cellulophaga sp. Hel_I_12. The sequence goes on along the minus strand of NZ_JUHB01000001.1, from coordinate 3,598,694 downwards.
ACAAAGAATTTTTAACCAGGCGATGCTAGATGATGTTGATTTTGAAACCATTGAAAAGATTTACAAATCACGTTTCAGCAATGCTGCCGATTTTAATTTCTTTATTGTTGGCGATATTCAAAAAGACGCGCTAAAGCCCCTTTTAGAGCAGTATATTGCAAGTATTCCTGCTACTGGTGCTAAAGAAAACTGGAAAGATAATTCGGTTGCATGGTCGGCAAAAGCTATAGATAAGGACATTTATTTACAAATGGAAGATCCAAAAGCATCAGTAAGAATTGGCTATAAAAATAATTTTAAACACAGTTTAAAGAATAATCTTTTAGCGAGTACGCTAGGTGATATTTTACAGTTACGCTATACAGAAACCTTGAGAGAAGAAGAAGGCGGAACCTATGGCGCAAGTGCAAGAGCATCTTTATCAAAAAGACCCACTGAGAAAGCTAATTTACAGGTAAACTTTGATTGTAACCCTGATAAAGTAGAACAATTAATCACCATCGTTCACAATGAAGTCACAAAAATTGCAAAAGGAGATATTCAACAGTTAGATTTGGATAAGACACTGACCAATTATATCAAAGAAAGAAAAGAGCAAAAAGATTATAATCGCTATGATATGAGCTGGGTATCTAATTTCGTTTTGGAAGGCTATAATATGGATGATCCAAAAAACTATGAAGACATCGTAAATTCGATAACCGCAAAAGATGTACAGAATTTTACGGCTGCCTTATTAAAAGATGCTGAAACCTACGAAATTGTATTCAAACCTTTACTTCAAGAATAATTCGTTAACCTAAGTTATCAAGGAACATTAGTTTTTAACTATTTTTTAAAGCGAGAAATGTGTCAAAGCATTTCTCGCTTTTAATTTTATAATGAAAAGAGTGATGGCAAAATTTAAATTCACGAGCTAAACAACCTAGAATACAATAGTCAAAAATGGAGTGAATTTCGAGTAATCCAATACAAAGCCCATACCAGTCTTAAGGGTGTGGCTATGAGATGATGAAGATTACTTAATAGCTGCTGTTGTTTATACGCCTGATACCGACATTTATCGCAATTGGTTACAAGAAGGGTTAAAAAACTTTTAACTTTGCAAACAACTTTTATCAGGAAACTGCCTGACATTTGATACCAGAGCTATGAAAGAGCATTTAGTTACGCCAAACCACACCACTGAATTAGAAGCCTACTTTAATGCTTTTAAGAAAAATGTCATTGGCGACACGACAACATTTAATTCCTATTACGGTGTGCAGCAGATGCGCTATGCAGATTGGATTGCTAGCGGCAGGTTATATGCGCCCATTGAAAAGATTATCTGTGAAAAAGTAGGTCCTATGATGGCAAATACACATTCGTTTTCAAGCGAAAGTGGCAAAGCAACAACCTATCTTTACCAGGAGGCGAGACAGGCCATTAAAAAACACGTAAACGCCTCTCAAGACGATGTTTTAGTGACAACAGGAACAGGCATGACGGGTGCATTAAACAAGTTATTGCGAATTCTAAAAATGGCACCAGCAAAAACCTATGCCTTAGTTGAAGATAAACCTGTTGTTTTTCTGACACACATGGAACACCATTCTAACCAAGTTTGTTGGTTCGAAACTGGTGCAGATGTAGTGCTATTACCCTTATGCGAAAATGGATTGGTACAGCCTGAAATTTTAGAAACTGAAATTAAAAAGTATAAAAATCGCAAGGTATTAATTGGGTCTTTTACTGCATGTTCTAACGTTACCGGAATTATTTCTCCCTACCATACTTTAGCAAAAATTATGCACGACCACGGCGGTTATTGCTTTGTAGATTTTGCGGCTTCAGCACCCTATGTTGGTATTGATATGCACCCCATAAATGAAAACGAACATTTGGATGCTATTTTCTTTTCTCCTCATAAATTTTTGGGGGGGCCTGGAAGTTGTGGTGTGCTTGTGTATCATAAAAAATTACATCAAAATACAATTCCTGATCATCCAGGGGGAGGTAATGTAAAATGGACAAAACCAAGTGGAGAATTTGCTTATTATGAAGACATAGAAACTCGTGAAGACGGCGGAACACCCGGAATTCTTCAAGTGATTCGTGCAGCACTTGCCATCAATCTGAAAGAAAAAATGAGTGTTGAAAAAATACAACAGCGTGAAGATGAGCTATTACATTTGTTTTATACTAGTGTCGAAAATAGCTCTGAAATTAAAATATTAGGTGCCCGGAATCAAAAACAAATTGGTTGTGTTTCCTTCAATATAAACAACATGCACTACAATTTGGTTGTACGTTTGTTAAACGACCGTTTTGGAATTCAAGTACGCGGAGGTTGGTCATGCGCCAGCACCTATGCACACCATTTATGTGAAATTAAAGAAGAGAGTTCTGCTGTGATCATGGACCAAATTGAAGGTAAAAACCTCAGCGAAAAACCAGGGTGGGTACGTTTATCCTTGCACCCAATTATGAGCACTACAGAATTGGTTTTTATCATTAACGCATTAATGGAAATCATACACCATAAGGATACTTGGTCTAAAGATTATAGGTATAATGCCACAACCAACGAATTTGATGCGCTCTACGAAATAAAAAGTGACCCCAATAGGTATAAAAATATCCTTGAGGTAAATTAATTCTTCCATAACGCATCTTAGCCTTTGCTATGTTACTTGATGATTAAAATCAATTGAATACACTATGCCCCAAAAGCTAACCAATTCTGTCTTGTATTTAATGAGTATTGCTGCCGGACTAGTGGTTGCCAACCTATACTATAACCAACCCTTATTAAATTTAATTGCGAAGAGCTTTAAGGTAACCGAAGCTGCAGTAAGCAATGTGGCGCTGACCACGCAATTAGGCTATGCCTTTGGTTTACTTTTTATTATTCCTTTGGGCGATAAAATTTCAAATAAGAAAATATTACAGGTCGATTTTCTGGTGATGATTATAGCGCTGCTGGCTGCTGCGATGTCACCTTCTTTGTTTTATTTAAGTGTAAGTAGCTTTATTATTGGTTTTACCTCAGCTATTCCCCAGCTATTTGTACCGATGGCAGCACAACTTTCAGATGAAAAAGGGCGCGGTCGGGCTATAGGAATCGTCATGAGTGGTTTGCTCATTGGAATTTTAGGTAGTCGTGTGATAAGTGGATTTGTTGGGGAGAGGTTCGGATGGCGACTAATGTATTACGCCGCAGTGGTTTTAATGCTTATTTTATTTTTTATTTTAAAATTTAAATTGCCTAAAATAAACCCCTCCTATAAGGATTCTTATCTTAGTTTGATGAAATCGCTTTGGTTCTATTTTACCTCAGAACCCTCGCTGCGTTTAGCTACCCTGCGCGGTGCCTTGGCATTTGGCGGACTAAGTGCATTCTGGACTACATTAGTTTTTTTAATGGAAGACAACTTTAGTTTAGGGAGTGGAGCCACTGGGCTCTTTGGTTTATTTGGTATTGTAGGGGCCCTAGCCGCCACTGTTGCCGGTAAATTGAATGATAAAATTGCTAAAAATAAAATTATTCTATTTTCCACCCTGCTATTAATAGCCTCTTGGGGTATTTTTTTAGTATCAAGCCATTCTTTATTTGGATTAGTCATCGGAATAATTTTGGTAGATTTAGGGCTACAAGTGCTGCATATCACCAATCAAAATATTATTTTTTCAAAAAATCCTGAGGCTAGAAATAGAGTCAATACAATTTATATGGTGGGCTTTTTTATTGGCGGTGCCTTAGGCACCTCCTTAGGTGCTTTCGCATGGCAGCATTTTCAGTGGAGTGGAGTTTCTGTATTAGGAATTTTACTCTCAGCGAGTATTCTTATAGTGCATTATATGTTTAGGAACAAGACTGTTTAAAATGCCTTTAAAGCTAAGTTTTGCCTAAAATTACAGTGCACTACCCATAAAAATATGGCCTTATGCGGCTGAATACCTACAAGCCTTCATTTGGTCTACGATTTAAACAGCTGACAAATTTAACTTCACTAAAAAAATAGATAAAAAGTTACGATAAGCATGTACCTGAATTTTTAGTGAAGCGAATTTTATTAAAAATGATACCTCACAAATGCTTCCATAGCGGCATAATGCGATAAGCCTAGCTGATCATACAGATCTGCAGTTTCTTTATTTCGGTCCTCGGCGCGTTGCCAAAACTCTCTACTATCTGATCCTTGAAAAACAACACCATCTTTTTGAGATTGATGCTTAAAAATTCCCTTTCGTTTCTCTAGTACTTGATCTGGCCCCATAGGTATGGCCATTTCTATCTCATCGATGTTCCATTCTTGCCATGCGCCTCGGTACAACCACAACCAGCAATCATTCATAAATTTTTTAGGCTTTAATTGTTTTACTGCGGCAAAAATAGCATCTAAACATACCTTATGGGTACCGTGTGGATCTGCCAAATCACCTGCGGCATAAATTTGATGTGGTTTAATTTTTTCAATTAATGCCATGGTTATCTCTATATCAATCGCTGATAGAGGTTTTTTATCTACGCTTCCTGTTTCATAAAACGGTAGTTCCATAAAATGAATATTCTCATTCGGGATACCAATAAAACGGCAAGTAGAACGTGCTTCGCCTTTTCGTATTAGGCCTTTAATATGCCGAACTTCAATACTATCTATTTCGCTTGATTTTTTGTTTTCAAGAAACTTTACTGCTTTTTTATAAATTATTTCTGCTTCTTCGTTTTTTATACCAAATTTAGTATTGTAATCGATCACAAAATTGGCGAAACGCAAAGCTTCGTCATCAGCAACCGCAATATTTCCAGAGGTTTGATACCCCACATGTACCTCATGCCCTTGTTCCTTTAGGCGCTTAAACGTGCCACCCATACTAATGATGTCATCATCAGGGTGCGGACTAAATATGAGCACCCGCTTTGTTGCCGGCTCTGATCTTTCAGGGCGCTTAGTATCATCTGAATTAGGTTTACCACCTGGCCATCCTGTAATGGTATTCTGGAGTTTATTGAAAATACTAATGTTAATATCGTATGCTGGTCCGGAGTCTGCCAATAAATCGCTCATGCCATTCTCGATATAATCAGCATCTGTTAACATTAATATGGGCTTTTTTAAATCTAGGGCTAAATTTAATACTGCCTTTCTAATTAATTTGTCTGTCCAGTTGATTTTTTCCACCAACCAAGGCTTATTAATTCTTGTTAATTTAGAAGATGCTTCTTTGTCTAAAACAAAGGTTGCATTATTGTGTTCTTGTAAAAATGTCGCCGGAACTTTACTAGTAATCTCCCCTTCAACAGAAGCACTGATAATTTTAGACTTGCTTTCGCCCCAAGCCATGAGAATTACTCTTTTGGCTTCCATTATTTTTTTAATCCCTAAAGTAATTGCAGTTCTGGGCGTGTTATTTAAGCCAGAGAAATCTCCACTTGCAGCAACTCTCGTAATGTGATCCAAGGCTACTAAGCGTGTTTTAGAATTTTGCAAGGATCCTGATTCGTTAAATCCTATATGCCCATTTCCACCTATCCCTAAAATTTGTAAATCAATACCTCCTACAGCCTTTATTTTCTCTTCGTAATGCGCACAATATTCGGCTATTTCTTCTTTAGATAAGGTGCCATCGGGAATATGGTAATTTTCAGGAAGAATGTCGATATGATTAAATAATTGTTCTTTCATAAACCGCACATAACTATGCACAGAATCTGGCTCCATGGGGTAGTACTCATCTAAGTTAAACGAGATCACATTCTTGAAGCTTAACCCCTCTTCTTTGTGCAGCCGTATTAATTCCGCATACAATCCCCTGGGAGACGAACCCGTTGCTAATCCTAAAATGCAAGGCTGCTTTTGTGATTGTTTTACGCGTATAAGAGCTGCTATTTCTTGTGCAATATCTTTTGAAGCTTCTTTAGAATTTTCATAAACAACAGTTCCTACATTTTCAAATCTTTTCTCAAAGCCAGTAGCTTTATCTATAGTGCTTTTCAACATAAGGTTTAGTATAAAATGTTAATCATAATTCTGTAATTCGTCACCAAGGATTTGTAGGTAAAAAAATACCACTCCATTGGGGTAAGCGTTCAGAATTGTTTTTTTGTAATTCTGAGTCGTAATTATTTTTTCTTCCAGCTTTTAATTTTATGTCCCCAAACTGCAAAAAACAGAATAATGGTGTAACAGGGAATTAAAATCCAATAACTCGATGTTGCAGCTGTTGTGGTTGCCTCAACAGTTTCTATGCCTTGTGCTATAAGTTCAGCTTTTTGTGCATCGACCAATCTTCCATATAGCGGAGGAATAATTGCACCACCGGAGATTGCCATAATTAACAAGGCAGATGCTGTTTTTGTAAATTTACCTAAGCCATCCAATGTTAAAGGCCAAATGGCAGGCCAAACTAATGCGTTTGCAATGCCTAAAGCGGCTACAAATAAGACCGATGTAAAACCAGTAGTGAGCAAAATACAAACACTAAAAACGATACCTAAAAGGGCACTTAATTTTAAAGCCGTACCTTGTTTTAAATAGTTAGGAATTAAAAGCGCTCCTAATGCGTAAGTCACCACCATGGCCATTAAGGTGTAGGTTGTGAAATACTTTGCTTCTTCACCTGTAAACCCTAAAGACATTCCGTACGATATTATCGTATCACCGGCGATAACTTCTGCTCCCACGTAAACAAAGAGGGCAAATACCCCTAACCAAAGGTGGGGAAATTGAAAAATACTTGTTTTAGTACTTTTACCTGAAGTTGTATCCTCCACATCTTCGGCTTCCACATGCGGTAATGGTGCTTGTCTGATTAGCAAGGCCAAAATAAATAGCACGGTAGCCATAACATAATAGGGTGTATGAACACTATCTGCCATAGTATCTAAAAGTGCTCCTTTTTCTCCTGAAGACACTGTTGCTAATTTTTCCTTTACTTCATCAATTCCAGATAGCAATAAGGCGCCAAAAATTAATGAGCCTAAAGCCCCCGCCACTTTATTAGCAATGCCCATGATCGCCATGCGCTTGGCGCCACTTTCTATGGGCCCTAAAATAGTAATGTACGGATTGGCAGCAGTTTGGCATACCGTCATCCCAACGCCTTGAATAAAAATGGCCAGTAAAAACAGCCAATAGGTGCGAGCGTCCGCAGCAGGAATAAAGACTAGGGCGCCCAAAGCCATTATCAATAAGCCTAAAGACATGCCATTTTTATAGCCAATTTTGCTTATCAGGTAGGATGCCGGCAAGGCCATCACCACAAATGAAATATAAGATGCAGAAGCCACTAAATAAGCTTGTGCTTCTGTGAGTTCATTTAAGGTTTTCATAAATGGAATTAAAGCACCATTTATCCAAGTGACAAATCCAAAAATGGAAAACATACCACCTATAATCAGAATTGGAACAAGATTACTCTTTACTTTTGAAGTGTTCGACATCATTATTTCGTTGCTTTAGGTTTAATTGGTTTGGTTTTTTCTGTGAAACTCTGTAATAATTTGAATTGATTTTTAGGCTAAAAAGGGAAAATTATTTTTGGCAAAACAACTAGGACAATTTGTGATTTCCTCGAGAAATTATACCATTAAGATGCTCATGACAGGTACGAATAAAACGGAGTACGGCTTTCATTTTTTGTAAAGATGGTCTAATCCCCCCTTTTGCCGCCATGTAGTTCTTTTTTTAACTGCGGTACCAAAGGCAAAGTGACTATAGCCATTATACCTAACTTATGACCACTTATTCCCATGCCATTTTAAATGGAGCATCTTCCATTCTATTTCCTTTTTTATCATCATAGACCGCATAGTTAAATCCAGATCTTAGGCTATACCCCGCATGTTCTCCTTTTTTATTGATGGCAATAAATCCAACTTGGAGGTATTCCATATCCTTATGATTTTTGTGTTTGGTATAAATACGTTCTACAATTTCTTTACAGGCTTCGTAAGGCGATTTTCCTTGTCGCATTAATTCAACTACCATAGCGCTACCGGCAGTTCTAATAACCGCTTCACCTAAACCTGTGGCCGCAGCAGCACCTATTTCATTATCTAAAAACAATCCTGCTCCGATAATCGGCGAGTCACCTATTCGACCATGCATTTTCCAAGCGGCACCACTGGTGGTACATCCTCCTGAAATATTCCCATCTTCATCTAAAACCAACATACTAATAGTATCGTGATTTTCCATATTTATGACGGGCTTATATTTAGATGCTTCTAGCCATTTTTCCCAGTCCTTTTTAGCTTCATCGGTCAATAAATTTTCTTCTTCAAAGCCTTCTGATAAAGCAAACTGAAGCGCACCTTCGCCTGATAGCATCACGTGAGAAGTCTTCTGCATGACTTTTTTAGCTACAGAAATAGGGTGTTTTATACCTTGTAAAAAAGATACAGCTCCACAATCACTATGATGATCCATAATACAAGCATCTAGGGTTACTTTTCCTTCTCTGTCGGGAAAACCACCATAACCAACACTCCGTATTTTTGGATCTGCCTCCGGAATTCGCATACCTGCTTCGATAGCATCTATGGTTGATGTTCCATTTTTTAAGTTCTTCCAAGTCTCTTCATTAGCGGGTAAACCATGATTCCAAGTAGAAATAATAAGTGGTTTCAGTTGATTATTTGAGGTGGGGGTTGTGGCTGAACCTAGCAGTTCACCTGTATTTTTAAAACTTGACAAGGCTGTGGCTCCCACGGTACCGAGCAAAGAGGCTTTGATAAATTTTCTTCTGTTAGACATACCCTAATATATGTAAGTAAAAATGATATCCCTAAAGATACATTGAATTTTGGTTTTAGATCAATTGTTACACGCATTGAATCGTGAAAACCTGAGCCACTTAAAGCAACAAGGGAGAAGGTTAACAAGGAAAAACTAGTGTTCTGCACCTAAAAAAGTGGAGCTACATTGACTTCGTCTAAAAAAAAATTATATTCCGGTTGTTCCAAGTTTAAACAAAAAATAATATTCCTTTTAAATGAATGATGATTGTTTAAAACTTTATTAAATTTGCACTGGTATGGCCCACGTGGTGAAATTGGTAGACATGCCACCTTGAGGGGGTGGTGTTCGCAAGGACGTGCTAGTTCGAATCTAGTCGTGGGCACAAAAACCATTTAAGACTCTCTTAAATGGTTTTTTATTTAAACAAATCTGCGCTTTACGATATAAATTCTCAAAAATTAACGGCATTTTAACTTTGGAACGGTAAAAAATCGTAAATTTGTTTAACCTTTTATAAAAATACATGAACAACGTAAAAAAAACTTTTAGTATTCGAGATTTAGAAAATTTATCTGGAATAAAAGCGCACACTATTCGTATTTGGGAGAAAAGGTACCATTTATTTAGTCCTGAAAGGACAACCACCAATATTCGTACGTATAGCCTAAAAAGCCTTCAAAAATTATTAAATATTACCTTACTATACAATAACGGATATAAAATATCAAAAATAGCAGAATTATCGGAAACAGAAATACCTGAAACCGTTAAGGAAGTTATTTCTAAAAAAACGGTTAAGAATCATGCCATTAATTCTTTTAAGATGGCCATGATAAATTTTGATGCTACCCAATTTTCAAGTACTTATAATAAGCTATTAGAGGAAAGCTCTTTTAGAGATTTATTTTATGAAGTATTTATTCCTTTGTTGAATGAATTGGGAATTTTATGGCAGACCGATACGATTAGTCCGTCTCACGAACATTTTATTACCAATTTAATTAAACAAAAAATTATCATTAATACCGAAAAACTTCAGAGGACTGAACCGGTTAAAACCGATAAAACCTTTGTATTGTTTCTCCCGGATAACGAAATTCATGATATTGGGCTACTTTATTTAAACTATGAAATAACCTTAAAAGGATATAAAACTATTTATTTAGGTCAAACAATTCCAATCGAATCTTTAAAAGATTTAATGGGTTATTGTTCGAATGTACATTTTGTATCTTATTTCACTGTAGAACCGAATAAAAGTAAAATTCATAAATATATTGAGACATTCAATGCCAAAATAGGAGAAAATTATGATTTTACACTATGGATTCTTGGACATCAAACTCAATTCCTAAAAGAAGAAGATTTAACACCAAATATTAAAAAATTCAATTCTTTAGAAAAAATTATTAAAGAACTGAATTAAGTTATTTACACTCAAAATAATTTATGAACCGTAAAATTATTGTCATAGGATCAGGATTTTCCTCCTTATCGGCCTCTTGTTATCTAGCAAAGGCGGGTTTTGACGTTAGCATCTATGAAAAAAATAATACCGTAGGTGGTAGGGCGAGACAACTAAAAAAAGATGGCTTTACTTTTGATATGGGACCAAGTTGGTATTGGATGCCAGATATCTTTGATAAGTTTTTTGCAGACTTTGGCAAAAAAACCTCCGATTTTTACGCTTTAGACAAACTTAGCCCTGCTTATAAAATATTTTTTCAGGATGATGTCATTACCATTGGCGATAGTCTCGATAAAATTGCAGTGGAGTTTGAACGTATTGAAAAGGGAAGTTCGGTTCACCTTAAAACTTTTATAAAGCAAGCACAAGAAAATTATGACATCGCCATTAATAAAGTGGTTCTAAGACCAGGTTTGTCACCCTTAGAATTGGTCACTCCAGAAACTATACTAAGAGTAGATCAATTTTTTAAGACCATTAGTGGAGAGGTGCGTAAAAAATTTAAAAACCCTAAATTAGTTTCGACGCTAGAGTTTCCCGTTTTATTTTTAGGCGCTAAACCAAGTAAAACGCCTTCTTTTTATAATTTTATGAATTATGCAGATTTTGGCTTAGGCACTTGGCATCCCAAAGGTGGCATGTACGAGATTATAAAAGCCATGAAAAGTTTAGCTGAAGAACTTGGGGTTACTATTTATACCACTAGCCCAATAAGTAAAATAGTGGTAGAAAAAGGCATCACTAAAGGTGTCATTTGCAATGGCAAGTTAAAACCTGCGGATGTTGTGCTCTCGGGAGCTGACTACCATCATTCTGAAACCCTTTTAGATAAACAATACCGTCAATATTCAGAAAAATACTGGGAGACTAAAACATTTGCTCCTTCATCTTTATTATTTTATGTTGGTTTTGATAAAAAAATTAGTGGTGTGGAACATCATAATTTATTTTTTGATACGGATTTTGAATTGCATGCTGAGGAAATTTATGACACCCCGAAATGGCCAAAGGACCCTTTATTTTACGCCAATTTTCCATCAGTAACAGATAATAGTATGGCACCAGATGGGTGCGAAACAGCATTCTTTTTAGTTCCTATCGCTCCCAATTTAGAAGACACTCCAGAGTTGAGAACAGCATATTTTAACTTAATATTGAAGAGATTTGAACGAAAAACAAATCAAAATGTCGAGAAAAATATTATATTCATGGAGTCCTTTTGTGTAAAAGATTTTATTGAGGAATATAATAGTTACAAAGGAAACGCGTATGGATTAGCGAATACCCTAACACAAACTGCTTTTTTAAGACCAAATCTAAAAAGTAAGAAAGTAAAAAATCTATTTTTCACAGGGCAATTAACTGTTCCTGGTCCAGGTGTTCCTCCAGCATTAATTTCCGGAAAATTAGTATCCGAATTAATACTGAAAAATTAATATAAAATAAGCCATTTTAACAGCTTAACTAAAATTCAAATTTTAGTGGGCGAATTAGATCAGAGCTTAAAGAAAAAACAAATATGAACAGATGAAAAGCATTTTTGACCATGTTTCCTTTAGCTGTAGTAAAACAGTAACAGAATCGTACAGTACCTCTTTTTCCCTTGCCACAAAGATGTTACACACAAGCATTCGCGGTGATGTTTATAACATTTATGGTTTTGTGCGTTTTGCTGATGAAATTGTAGATACTTTTCATGAGTATGACAAATCTTTTTTATTCAATAAATTTGAGCAAGATTTAGAAGAGGCACTAAGCCATAAGATTAGTTTAAATCCTATTTTAAACGCATTTCAACACACGTATCATAAATATCAAATACCGCATCACTTAGTGGCTTCATTTATGAAAAGTATGCGGATGGACTTGTCTAAGAAGATTTACAAAACCGATGAGGAGTACAAAGATTACATCTATGGATCGGCTGATGTTGTGGGTCTAATGTGTTTAAAAGTGTTTGTAAAAGGTGATCAAGAGGCTTATGATAATCTTAAATCATCTGCAATGGCTTTAGGTTCCGCTTTTCAAAAAGTAAACTTTTTAAGAGACCTAAAAGATGATTTTGAAGGCTTAGACCGGACCTATTTTCCAAATACAAACTTAAGGGCCTTAGATGAGGTTTCTAAAAATAGAATTGTAGCTGAAATTAATGAAGATTTTAGGTTAGGTTATGAAGGCATAGCAAAGCTTCCAAATACAGCTAAATTTGGGGTATATACCGCCTATAAATATTATTCAAAGTTATTGCAAAAACTACAAAACACGCCTCCTCTAGAAATTCAAAATACCAGAATAAGAGTATCTAATTATCAAAAATTTGGGCTCTTAGCAAAATCATATGTTAATTATAAACTTAATTTAGTGCAATAATGACGCTTTTTATTGGAATCGTAATTTTCTTAGTAACCTTTGTGTTTATGGAATTTATGGCTTGGTTTAGCCATAAATACATTATGCATGGCTTTCTTTGGGTTTTACATAAGGATCACCACCATAAAGATCACGACTCATGGTTTGAACGCAATGATGCCTTTTTCATCATTTATGCGGTTGTAAGTATGTCTTTTATTATAACGGCTTCAAATACTTGGTTTTGGTATGGATTGCCTATTGGATTTGGAATTATGGCTTACGGAGCGGCCTACTTTTTAGTACATGATATCTTTATTCATCAGCGTTTCAAATTACTGCGAAATGCTAATAACTGGTATGCCCGAGGGGTACGTAGAGCGCACAAAATTCATCATAAACATTTAGGAAAGGAAGAAGGAGAGTGCTTCGGGATGCTTTTTGTTCCGTTTAAATATTTTAAGAAGTAGTATGGCAAAGGCCATTGTAATTGGCGCGGGCATTGGCGGAATCGCTACAGCCTTACGTTTAAAAAAAAAAGGATACCAAGTCACTGTTCTTGAAGCAAATGCCTACGCGGGTGGCAAACTTCACGCTATGAATTTAGATGGATACCGTTTTGATTTAGGCCCATCTTTATTTACTATGCCCCATTTAGTAACGGAGCTATTTGAGCTCTACGACATAAAAACAGAAGATTATTTTCAATTTACAAGGAAAGATATTCTTTGTAATTATTTCTGGGAAGACGGAAAGCGATTTTCAGTACAAGCCAACCAGCAAGATTTCGTAAAAAGTGCTTCAAAAGCTTTTAATGAGGATGAAGCTGCCCTTGCTGCCTATCTACATAAAAACAAAGAAAAGTACGATTTAACAGCCCGCTTGTTTTTAGAGAATTCCTTACATAAAATTAACACCTATTTATCGGCAGATACCGTAAATGCTATTTTTAAGGTCGCCAAATTAGACACCAATAGCAGTCTGGACCAGGTGAATAAAAAAGCGTTTAAAAATCCAAAAGTAATACAACTTTTTAACAGGTACGCCACCTATAATGGCTCGTCACCCTATAAAACACCGGGAATAATGTCTATGATCCCTCATCTAGAAATGTATTTTGGCACCTACTACCCCAAAGGAGGAATGCATCAAATTAGCCAAAGTCTGTATCAATTAGCCCTGAATCAAGGAATCATTTTTAAATTTAATGAAAAAGTAGAAGAAATTGTAGTAGCTAACAAAAAAGCTAAAGGTGTCATCTCACAAAAAAACAATTATGCGGCCGACATTGTAATTTCAAACATGGATATTTATCCCACCTATAAAAAGTTATTAAAAGAACAGGTTCACCCGACCAAAACACTGAAACAAGAACGCTCTAGCTCTGCACTAATTTTTTACTGGGGAATTTCTAAAGAGTTTCCAGAATTAGACCTACACAATATTCTCTTTTCTACCTCATACGAAAACGAATTTAAAGCTATTTTTGAAGACAAAACACTAATCAGCGACCCTACCGTGTATATAAATATAACAAGTAAAGAGGATAAAAAAGATGCTCCTCAAGGTCATGAAAACTGGTTTGTAATGATTAATGCACCCGGTAATTATGGTCAAGATTGGGAAACCTTGGTGCAAAACGCACGTAGGCATATCATCGCTAAAATAAATAATATTTTGAAGGTAGATTTAGAGTCCTTCATAACTGCAGAACATATTTTGAGTCCTGTTGGTATTGAAAATAGCACTAGTTCTTACCGAGGAGCACTATACGGTGCGGCTAGTAATACTAAATTTTCTTCGTTCTTAAGGCATCCAAACTTCAGTAGAAAAATTAATAATTTATATTTTTGTGGAGGTTCCGTACATCCTGGTGGCGGAATACCCTTATGTTTACTATCAGCGAAAATAGTGGGCGATTTAGTGCCGAAATTGAATTAATTTGAGGTTGAAGTATGATCCGTAAAAACAAATCTACCATTGCCATTAGTATTATATGGGTATTTCATATCGCTGCTATTCTTGGGGTAAGCCTTGGGTATCAAGATTGGTTTATTACAAAAACGCCCCTAAACTTATCCCTGAGCTTATTCTTATTTCTTTGGGCATTCCCTATAGACGATATTAAGAAAATTGTGGTGTTTTTGTTTTTTTTTATAGGAGGATTTTTTGCAGAGTGGTTGGGTGTAAACTACGGGATTTTATTTGGTGAATATGCGTATGGGGCTAATTTCGGAATAAAAATAGGTGGGGTTCCCCTTTTAATTGGGGCCTACTGGGCTTTGTTAACGTTTGTAACGGGAAATATGATTTCTCATTTTACCAAAAGTGGCTGGATTCAAATTATTGCTGGAGCAACCTTAATGGTTTTGCTAGATTATTTTATGGAACATTTAGCGCCTGTATTTGATTATTGGACCTTTGCTGGCAATGAAGCTCCCGTAGAAAATTATATTACTTGGTTTTCTATTGCTTTGTTATTTCAGCTGGTTTTATTCTTATCGAAAATAAAAGGAGATGTAAAATTATCATTTCACTACTACGGCGTGCAACTACTATTTTTTGTTTTTTTCTATTTTACTTTATCCTAATGTGTACTCAAAACATCTTTACCACCCCACTGCCCAACAGTCTTATAAGGCTGGAATCTCGAAAACAATTCTTCGTTATACCATTGTAGTTTACGTGTCTTTACAATAGCTTTTGCGTGTTCTTTACTTTTATACGCAAAATCCATTAAAGCCTCTTTATTTTTCCAAATACTAAAAGTAGCCATTTGTGTAAGCGGAACTTCTCCAATACCCATGGTAAATAAAAGTCCGTCATTGTTTTTTAATGGCGCTTGCGAGGTCGGCACGTACTTCCAAAAAGTACGCAACAATTTAAATTTAATAGTAGCTCTCGTGATGACGGCAATAAAAGGAATTGTTTCGTCTAAGCTTGTGCTTTTCTCAAACGGATTAGCTCCAGACCACTCCCCTTTTGCCACTATACTTTTCATGTAAATGGTATATTGTTCCTGACTATTTCGTTTGTATTTCTGAAATAAAGTAGCCTCATTAAAAAACTGGTTGGCATATTGTTCGGTTTCCCAAATCTGCAATAATCCGTATGTAGACCAATCAGGAGCCGGGTTAAAGCCCGGTTTGCCACTTCCCATTAATTTATAAAAAGAAAGTCCTTTAGTTTTTGAGAGTGGATAACGCGCAATGGGCATCATCATAAAGGCCCAAACTTTACTTTTAAGAGTGGGATATTTAAAAAAAGTAAGTGTAGTGATTTGAGACATATTATTCTGCTAACATTGTATCTAAAGATACTCTAATAGCATCACTATTCCAATCAGCTGCACCTGTTTCAGAGACTATAATTTGACCCGTTTTACTTATAACAAAAGTTATTGGAATACTTCTAGATTCAAACGCGACAGGGGTAGTACTGTTTTCATAGTAAACGGGTAAAGTGTACCCCTTTTTAGATAGAAAAGTGCTTACTTTTTCTTTCTCGTCGTGCGCTACAAACAAAAAGCTTACTTTATCGCTATAATCATCATAGAGTTTCTGAAAACTTGGCATTTCTGCCACACAAGGCGGACACCAAGTGGCCCAGACATTGAGAACAATCACCTTTCCTTTTTCTTCGTCAAAGTTCAAAGCTTGACCCTCATGAGAAATTAATTCCCAGCGATAATCGCTGATGACCCTTTGATCTTCTAATTTAAGTTCAGTGGGACTAAAGGATAACAAGCGATTCACCATAACTTTAAGGTGAAAGCCTACAGGCGTAAACAATAACAGCAATACCGCTATAATGAGTATAAGGTTAGAAATTTTCTTTTTCTCTAACTTCATCGTTCCTTATTTGGTTAAGAGTTTATCTACAAGATTAAAAATTTTAGTATTATCCCAATCGGCAATCCCTTTTTTATGGATAACAATATTGCCCTCTTTATCAATCAAATACGAAGACGGCGCTTTTAAATAAGGTATAGCTGCCTTTTCGCCAATAAACAAATAGGTTACGGGGAATGTTAAATTTTGTTGTTTCATAAAAGCTTCGACGGGCTCTCGCTCTTCATTGGTGATAATATAAAAATCTACATCACCTTTATATGCATCGTAAAACTTTTGAATACTTTGTAATTCTGCTTCACAAGGAAGCACCCAAGATGCCCAGAAATTTATAAAGACTACCTTTCCTTTAGATTGTTTAAAATTAAAAAAATCCCAGTTTTCATCTTTCAATCTCCAATCGTAATCTGTGATTTTGTTTCGGTTTTCTTCGTCGGTAATAGCAGGACTAAATGAAAATACTTTATTGAGTAATACTTTACTATAGTCTCCTAAAGGAGTTACAAAAAAGGAAAGTATAAAAGCGAAAAGCAGAATATTTAATATGGTTTTCTTTGTAATTTTCATTCATCTTTAGATTTGTTCAAAACTAAAAAACTCTTGATGAATATCAAGAGTTTTATGAAATTAAAATTAATTTATTTTTAGTAAGATGATCTACCTTTATTTTGCTGAAGAAGCATTCTCTTTTTTAATCACATTTAAGGCAGAACCTTCTCTGTACCAAGCAATTTGAGGTTCATTATAGGTATGGTTCACCTTAATTGTATTTTTAGTTCCGTCAGCATGCACCAGTTCAATAGTTAATTGCTTGTCTGGAGCAAAATCTGCAATATCCAAAAAGTTAAACGTATCATCTTCCTGAATGAGATCATAATCGGCTTCGTTCGCAAAGGTTAAACCAAGCATTCCTTGTTTTTTAAGGTTGGTTTCATGAATCCGGGCAAAAGATTTTACCAATACTGCAGCAACCCCTAAATGTCTTGGCTCCATCGCAGCATGCTCTCTTGAAGAACCTTCACCATAGTTATGATCACCTACGACAATACTTTTAATCCCTGCTGCTTTGTAGGCACGCGCTGTGTCAGGCACACCTCCAAATTCACCTGTCAATTGATTTTTAACAAAATTTGTTTTCTTACCAAATGCATTTACAGCCCCAATTAAACAGTTATTCGATATATTATCTAAATGACCACGGAAACGCAACCAAGGCCCTGCCATAGAGATATGGTCTGTAGTACATTTTCCAAAGGCTTTGATTAATAACTTTACGCCCATTAAACTTTCGTCTGTAATAGGTGTAAATGGCTCTAAAAGCTGTAATCTTTCTGATTTTGGATCTACCTTAACAACGACCGCAGAACCGTCTTCTTGTGGCGCTAAATAACCAGCATCTTCTACATCAAAACCAAGTGGTGGCAACTCAATACCTCTTGGCTCGTCTAATTTCACTTCTTCTCCATCTTCATTCAACAGCGTATCATTCATGGGATCAAAATCTAGTCGACCAGAGATTGCGATAGCGGCAACCATTTCTGGAGAACCAACGAACGCATGCGTATTTGGGTTACCATCTGCTCTTTTAGAGAAGTTTCGGTTAAAAGAGTGCACAATGGTATTCTTTTCCTCTCCTTTTAAATCGCTTCTATCCCATTGTCCAATACATGGACCACAAGCATTTGTAAATATGGTAGCGTCTAAATCTTCAAATATTTTTAAAATTCCATCACGCTCTGCAGTAAAACGAATTTGCTCTGAACCTGGGTTAATTCCAAAGTCGGACTTTGCTTTTATTTTTTTATCAACGGCTTGTTTTGCGATAGAAGCGGCCCTGGTTAAATCTTCGTAAGAAGAGTTGGTACAAGAACCAATTAATCCCCAATCTACTTTAAGCGGCCATCCATGCTCTCTAGCTTTTGCACCTAATTCACCTACTGGAGTGGCTAAATCTGGTGTAAAAGGCCCGTTTAAATGCGGACGCAAAGTGTCTAAATTAATTTCAATAAGCTGATCAAAATAATCATTCGGGTTTGCATACACCTCATCATCACCTGTTAAATATTCGCGTATTTTGTTGGCTTCATCGGCAATATCACTACGATCGGTAGCGCGTAAATAACGCTCCATTGAATCATCATATCCAAAAGTAGAGGTTGTTGCGCCAATTTCGGCACCCATATTACAAATAGTACCTTTACCAGTACAAGATAAATTTTTAGCTCCTGGCCCAAAATATTCTACAATAGCACCTGTACCACCTTTTACGGTTAAAATACCCGCAACTTTAAGAATTACATCTTTAGCGGAAGTCCAACCACTTAAGCTTCCTGTTAATTTAACCCCAATAAGTTTAGGAAATTTAAGCTCCCAAGCCATACCGGCCATAACATCAACGGCATCCGCACCACCTACACCAATAGCGACCATTCCTAAGCCACCCGCATTTACGGTATGCGAATCAGTACCAATCATCATTCCGCCTGGGAATGCATAATTTTCTAAAACTACTTGATGTATAATACCCGCACCTGGTTTCCAAAAACCTATTCCGTATTTATCGGAAACAGATTCTAAAAAATTAAAAACTTCTGCACTTGTTGAATTTGCAATTTTTAAATCGGCTGCTGCACCGTTTTTTGCTTGAATTAAGTGATCGCAATGCGTTGTCGTTGGAACAGCAACTTTGTTTTTACCTGCTTGCATGAATTGCAATAAAGCCATTTGCGCTGTAGCATCTTGTAAAGCAATACGATCTGGAGCAAAATCTACATAATCTTTACCTCTTTTAAATACTTTTGATGGTGAACCATCCCAAAGGTGCGCATATAAAATTTTCTCAGAAAGTGTGAGTGGTTTACCAACTAGCTCACGTGCTTTGTCAACACGTTTAGGCATATCGGCGTACACCTTTTTTATCATATCTATATCAAATGCCATTTTTATGTATTTTAGATTATTGCAATCCTGTAAAATTACTAAAATCTAAAGGGTAAATAAAAAAAATAGTGCATTGATTGACATGATTTTAAAATTTTTGGTATAAAAAAGTAAAAAAAAACGAATCCTATATTTTTTTAAGCCTTTTTTCGAGATATTCTTTACAAAAACGTTTGAACCTGAAATAAAAAATTACAATAACGCTCCTATAATGGTATCTTCAGAGATACCTTCAGCTTCTGCTTTGTAGTTTTTTATAATTCTATGGCGCAAAATACCCATAGCGACAGCTTTTACATCTTCGATATCAGGAGAAAATTTTCCATGAATTGCGGCGTTGGCCTTAGCTGCTAAAATTAAGTTTTGCGATGCTCGAGGACCTGCACCCCAATCAATATATTGCTTTACATAATCGGAAGCTGAATCGATATTGGGCCTTGTGCTATGCACTAATTTAACCGCATAATTCACCACATTATCGGGTACAGGAATCCTGCGAATTAAATGTTGAATGGCCACAATTTCCTCTGCTGTAAATAAGGCATTTATAGCAGGGCTATCATCGGAGGTAGTCGCTTTGACAATAGCGACTTCTTCTTCCATGGAAGGGTACTTTAATTCGATCGCAAACATAAAGCGATCTAATTGTGCTTCTGGCAAGGGGTATGTGCCTTCTTGCTCAATAGGGTTTTGTGTTGCCAAGACAAAATAAGGTGACGCTAAGGGGTAATTTGTACCTGCAATGGTAACGGTTCGTTCTTGCATTGCCTCTAAGAGTGCAGCCTGAGTTTTTGGCGGTGTTCTATTGATCTCATCGGCCAGAATAATATTAGAAAAAACAGGCCCTTTGATAAACTTAAAAGTTCTATTTTGATCTAATATTTCGCTGCCCAAAATATCACTTGGCATTAAATCGGGTGTAAATTGAATACGTTTAAAATCTAAACCTAAAGTTTTGGCAATAGTATGTACCATTAAGGTCTTTGCTAAGCCAGGTACTCCTATTAATAAAGAATGTCCGCCAGCATAAACAGAAAGTAAAATTTGGTGTACAACAGTGTCTTGCCCTATGATTATTTTAGCAATTTCGTTTTTTAACGCCTGATGTTTTACAACAAGATTTTCAATAGCCGTAACGTCTGACATATATCTAATTTTTTAACCAATTATTCGAGAAGTCACAGTCTTTTCCTGTTGTACTAACACTAATATAGGTTTCTTCGATATGTTCTTTCATCCACTTTGCAATAGCATCAGCTCTTTTTTGAGTCAAGGCTAAATCTTGAATTTTTAAGTAGTCTTTTGCGAAATCTGCCACATGTTCATCATAGCGATTTGTGATTTTCAAAATCTTGTAACTCGTACCCTCCCTTGGATCCTCTTCTAAAAGAGGCTGAGATATTTCGTTATCTTTTAAATTACGAATCTGATTATACAATTGTGGATCAGGCATATTTGCTAGTTCAAACCTAGAACCATAATCTATCGGATTTCTTAACTGCCCTCCATCAAATTTGGTCTCTTTTTGATCTGAAAAATTTAAAGCCGCTTCGGCAAAGGTATATTTACCATCTATTATTTGCTGACGAATACTATCAATCTCCATTTTAGAAGCTCTTAACGCTTCATCTGAAATTTTAGGAATCATGAGGATATGCCGCACATCTCGTTGTTGTCCTAATATTTTATCAACGGTTAAAATATGATATCCAAACTGGGTTTTAAATGGCTCAGACACTTCTCCTTCGGCTAAAGTAAAAGCAGCATCTTTAAACTCTTTTGCATATCCCGATTGTTTTGTAACTCCGGAGTATAAGCCTCCGTTTGGTTTAGATCCAGGATCTTCAGTATATAAAATTGCTTTAATAGCGAAACTTGAACCGTTTTCTAAAACATCTTCTCTAATTTTATTTAAGCGGTCTATGACCTTTTGAACCTCTTCCTCAGAGGCCTCCGGCATTTTAGTTATTTGAGCGATTTCTAGCTCAGTTCCTATAATTGGTCTTTGATCTTTTGGGATTTCATTAAAATATTGACGCACTTCTTCAGGAGTTACTTCTACTTCTTCAACTATCTTGCGCTGCATACGCTCAGAAAGCATACGCAACTTATTAATTTTATAGAGTTCTTCTCTGAAGCTTTCTTCATCTGTTTTCTTATAAAAAGCTAATACTTTTTCTATAGATCCTACTTTACCCACCAATTGCTCTATTTGAGCATCACTATTTGCATTCACCTCATCATCAGCGACCAAGATACTGTCCTGAACTGCTTGATGCGCAAACAAACGATCTTCCATAAGTTTTCCTAAAAGTCCACAACGCGAAACTTCATCTGCAGAAACTCCCTGGTTTCTTAAATCAATTAAGGTTTTATCGATATCAGATTCTAATATAAGATGCTCGCCAACAACGGCTGCAACACCATCAATCTTAACACGCTTAAAAGTGTTGATAGAATCGGTTAGCATACTTACATCAGTTGCTTGAGCTTCATTTTTCTCTGCTACTTGTTCTTCCTGAGCCTTACCAGTACCCAAGCATAATAGTATCAAATACAGTGTAATAACATACTTAATCTTGTCCATAAACTTGAAATTCTTTATCTTTAATTGCATCATCTATAATTTCGGTTTCTAACTTTCTTATCAATGCCAAACGCCTCCTATTTAATAACACTTGTTTAATAGTTGGCTTGATATAAGAAAGTGGAGAAATATCATTCGGATTCAAAACATTTGAAACCTTTGCCAAATATACCCCTAATGAATCCTGTAATTCAAAAAATTGTGATTTTTTTAAGTATCTATCCTCATTTTCAAGGGTTAAAGGCGGAATTTCGTTAATAACACGTGAGGCTCGAACCCAAATAGAATCGTTATAATTTAATTTTCTAAATTGAATACCAATTGAATCCAAAAACTTTCTATCGGTGGCATTAAATCGATCTAACCTTAAGGCTACATTCTCTTTATTTATAAACTCCAGCGGCAATTCTATAAACCTCAGCTGTACTAATTTTTCTTTAAGCTTAAAGTTTTCTTTTTCATTATCATAAAAAGTCGTGAGTTCAGCATTAGAGATGATCGTATCTTCCGATTTACTTACTAAAGCATCTTTGTAGGCTCTGGTATATAAATCCGTTTTATAATTCTCTATTAAGTCATTGAACTCTTGTAACTTTTCTTGTGGTAAATTTATTTTTGATTTTGACAGTAACAGTTGTTTGGTCGCCCAATTGTTAATGTAATTGGTCACAAAGGAAGCACTGTCTTCTTTAGATATGTTATTTTTCAGCAATTCGTTAATATCCTCTTTGTACAAATAGGTGCTACCAACTCGTGCCAAAGGCTGTTTTTCAACCTCGCTTTTAAATATCATATCACAAGACAACACCAGTATAAAAGTAAAAAAAACCACCAATAAGCGATTCGCTTTTGTCTTGAAAATATGAGTTAACGTCATGTTGCAAAAATAAGAAATAACCAATGCTATGCAAGTTCATAATTTCTAATAAAAATCAACTAATTTTAACCTTTTATTATCAAAATCACTTTTAATAATGCTATATTCATAGCAACTAACTTTTTATTTTTCTGCTTCATCGGCACCAATGAGGCTTTTCGATATAAAGAACCTGATATTCATGATATAAACTTATATTGTAGTTTCATATAATTTTAGTAGCATGACAAAAAAAATGATAAAACTAATTTGGGATTTTAGAGGTCCTGCTGCCCATAAAACAGCAGAACATCATGAAATACATCTCAAAGAATATAGTAATGCTGAGCAATTAATACATCGTATTACAGGGCATAAAGATCTAAATGACATGCATAGTATTGCTTATGTAGTCGTGGATGAATCTGAAATGATTCCTGTAAGGGATGCTTTGAAACCGCACCGAGGAGAACTTTATACCGATCAATAAAAAACTATGATAAACAGGAAAAAGTTATTTTTAGGAATGCTTTTGTGTTTTTTCTTTTTGGCGTGTACAGAGAAACAGAAACCCATTGAAAATCCTATTCAACAAGCATTTAAAAGCAATAACCCGGCTATTCAATACGTTTTAGATAGTTTAAAAAATCACGAAGTTCAGATTAAATTCACACAGATTGATCGCAAGAACGAGGCCGTATTTTTTAAAGATTATGATTTTCAAGTAAACGCTAATCATTATTTCTACCCAGCGAGTACTGTGAAATTTCCCGTGGCTATTTTGGCCTTAGAAAAAATAAACAGCATGGTTCATTTTGATATGAATACTCGTTTTTATATTGAAGGGGATACTTTAGAAACAACGGTTGCCCAAGAAATAACAAAATTATTTGCCGTGAGTGATAACGCAGCCTACAACCGCTTGTTCGAGTTTTTAGGGCAAGATGAAATTCATCAAAAATTACAAGCCAAAGGCATCGAAAATGTGCGGATCTCGCACAGAGTTTCTACGCCCAACGCTGACGACATTACCACGAGGGCTATAGTCTATTATACAAATGATAGTACAACAAACATTACTGATAAAATCATTAACAAGCCTATAAAACCTTTAAAAATAGACCACTTAAAAAAAGGAAAAGGCTATTTTGAAGAGGCTATACTACTTCAGGAACCTTTTGATTTTAGTCTAAAAAATTACTATGCCATTGATGCGCAACATGATGTTTTAAAACGCATTATTTTTCCTGAAGAATTCACAATAGCTGAACGATTTACTATATCAAAGGAACAGCGTGACTTTCTTTTAGAAGCGATGCACACCTTACCTAGAGAATTAGGCTATGACACCAAAGAATATTACGATAGTTATGTGAAGTTTTTTATGTACGGCGACAGCCAAGAACTGATTCCTGCAAGCATCGAAATTTACAATAAGGTAGGCTATGCCTACGGTACTTTAACCGATTGTGCGTATATAAAAGATACTGAAAACGATATAGCCTTTTTAATAACCGCAACTATTTTAGTCAACAAAAATGGAATCTTTAATGATAATGACTACGAATATGATACTGTTGGTATTCCGTTTTTAGCAGCTTTAGGGCGAGAATTGTACCAGCAAGAATTAGCACGCAAAAATAAATAAAGCATAAATATGTTATAGTACTATAACAACTAACCTATGAATACCAACCAAGACGATATAAAAATTCTCGAACAAAAACTAGAATTGCTTTTATCAAAGCAAGAAGGTTTTGCCAAAGAGTTGATGGCCGTTTACAAAGAAATAGAACTGCTCAAAAAAGGAACGCTAAGTACTCCAGAAAAGCCAGTTGAAGCTATTGAGCCGATTAGTAAAGAAAAAATAATGGAAACGCCAGAGCCTATTGTGGTTCAAAGCAAGCCAGAAGCTGTAAAACCTATTGAGAGCAGTGGAAAATCTGAAATAGAAAATATAGTTGATCGGGTACAAAAGAAAAGTACGCTCCCGCAACAAAAATCGAATTTAGAGAAATTTATCGGAGAAAATTTAATTAATAAAATCGGAATTTTCATTACGGTTATTGGTGTTGTTATTGGCGCAAAATACAGTATTGAAAATAATTTAATTAGCCCCTTAACCAGAATTGTTTTAGGGTACCTTGTTGGTTTAGCCTTATTGGTTTTCGGGATTAAACTAAAAGCTAAATACTTAAATTATAGTGCTGTTTTAGTCAGTGGCGCTATTGCTATATTATACTTTATAAGCTTTGCCGCCTATAGTTTATACGGACTTTTACCGCAATTACCCACTTTTGTATTGATGGTTTTATTTACGGTTTTTGCAGTAATCACTTCAATACATTATAATAAGCAGGTAATTGCACATATCGGCTTAGTGGGTGCTTATGCCGTTCCGTTTTTATTGAGTACAGGATCTGGCGATGTACTAACATTATTTAGTTACATGGCGATTATAAATATTGGAATTTTAGTCCTTGCTTTTAAAAAATACTGGAAACCACTTTATTATGTTGCCTTTGTGTTTACATGGCTCATATATACCTTATGGTTATCCGCCAAATACGTACCAATCGATCATTTTGCAATAGCGTTTAGTTTTGCTAGCTTATTTTTTGTCATTTTTTATTTGGCATTTATGAGCTATAAGTTTATGAAAAAAGAAAGCTTCAATTCGGGAGATGTTATTATTGTATTCATAAATTCGTTTATCTTTTATGGCATTGGCTTTTATTTACTTTCAGAAAATGAACGTACAGAAGAACTTTTAGGATTATTTACACTGGCAAATGCTGGTATTCATTTTGTAGTGGCTACTGTAATTTTCAAACGAAAACTAGCCGATAAAAAGCTATTTTATCTTATTGCCGCTTTGGTATTAACGTTTATTACCATAACTATTCCTGTTCAGTTAGATGGTTCTTGGGTTACCATTTTATGGGCTGTTGAAGCTGGTTTGTTATTTTGGATTGGCCTCACTAAAAACATCAGCGTATACAAAAAACTATCCTATATTTTAATGGTTTTAGCCTTCTTTAGTATTTTTCAAGATTGGGAAATAGCTTATGCTAGCTATTATTCGTTAGATGAAAAAAAGATACCTCCATTTTTCAATAGTAACTTTTTAAGTTCATTAGTGGTGATCATTTCTTTCGCATTCATCACTTGGCTACTTCACGCTAAAACGTTTCGTGTAGCGCATGGCGTAAGAACTGGAATTCATCTAGTAATGGCGATACTTGCACCGCTATTATTTTTAATTATTTTTTACTTTGCCATTTTCTTTGAAATTGACGCCTATTGGACACAATTATTCAATGCTTCTATGCTGACCATAACAGATGTAGACGGACAAACACTTACGAAATACAACTATAGTTTACGTGACTTTAATAGCATTTGGTTGGTAAATTATACTTTGCTCTTTTTTACTATACTATCTATTGTGACTATTTTTAAAGTTAAAAATAGGATGACAGGTATAGTGAACCTAGTATTTAATATTCTTGTTGTATTTATCTTTTTAAGTTTTGGACTTTACCTTATCAGCGAATTAAGAAGTGACCATATCAACCAATATTTAGAGGAATATTACCATAACAGCTATAATTTAAGTATCCGGTACATTTCTTTTGTTTTCTTAGGAGGATTACTGTACGTCACCTACTTGTATAGCAAACAGCCTTTTATAAAGCTGAATTTAAGAACTCCTTTTGAAATAGGATTTCATTTTACACTTCTGTGGCTATTAAGTAGTGAGTTATTACATTGGATGGATCTTGGAGGCATAAGCAATTCCTATAAAATGAATTTAAGTATTCTTTGGGGAGCCTATTCTTTATTTTTAGTGATTTTAGGCATCTGGAAACGTAAAAAATACCTTAGAATCACAGGCATCATTTTATTTGGATTTACCCTGATAAAATTATTCTTTTATGATATTGCAGACTTAGATACCATCTCAAAAACTATTGTTTTTGTGTCCCTAGGCGTATTACTATTAGTCATTTCTTTTCTTTATAACAAGTACACTAAACAAATTGAAGATGAGTCAAAAAGCGAATAAACTACTCCTAATTTTTATACTATGGAGCACTTGTTTAAGTGCTCAAATGGGCGATTATGCCTTCAAGAGAGAAATTAAAAATAACACAGAACAATGGCATCAAATAAGTCTACCTCAAACAATTCACGAAAAAACTAAAAATACTTTAGGCGATATTCGTATCTATGGAATTACAGCTAATGATACAATTGAGGCTCCTTATGTTTTGAATATTAAGAGTAGTAAATCAATCATCAATACCATTGATTTTGAAGTGTTAAACCAAACATTTACAAATGATCAGTATTTATATACCTTTAAATTGCCGAACAATACCCCAATAAACGAGATATTCTTAAATTTTGATACTGCCAATTTCGACTACAGAATTAAACTTGAAGGAAGTCAAAATCAACTAGAATGGTTTGCTATTAAAGATGATTATAGAATATTAGCTATAGAAAATTCTAGTACAGATTATAGATTTACCACCTTAAAATTTCCAGAGGCCTCATTTTTATATTACAGAGTAAGCGTAAATACAACAGAAGACCCGGTTTTTACTGATGCAAAAATCTTTGAAAATAATTCTGTTCCTGCGGATTATGAAAATTACAAACCAAAAAGCATAAACATTGAACATCATAAAAAAACCAAAGAAACGATTATTACTATAGATTTAGACAAAGCCCTACCAGTAAGTTATTTACATATTAAGGTAAAAAACGATATTGAATACCTGAGACCAACCACCATAAGTTACGTACTAGACAGCGTTAAAACTGAAAAAGGCTGGCATTATAATTATAGAAATTTAGCTAGTAGTGTTTTAAGCTCTTTAGAGGGTAATGAATTTACTTTTTTTAGCGAGAAAGCAAAGAAAATAAAAATCACAATTAACAATCAAGACAATGCGCCTTTAGATATTGATGGTGCTACTATTAAAGGCTTTAAGCATGAATTAATTGCAAGGTTTGACAAACCTGCCTCTTATTATGTAGTGTACGGTAACCCAGCTGCTTTACAGCCTGTCTATGATATCAATACCATGGCAAACGTAGTTCCTGAAACGGCAAAAGCAGTTACTTTGGGCAAGGAACTCAGCATAGACGGATTCGAGGAAGAAGTAACCAAGCCACTTTTTGAAGATAAAAAATGGCTTTGGGGTATCATGATTTTAATCATCGGAATTATTCTATGGTTTACAGTAGGGATGATTAAAAAGGCTTAGTTAGTATTAGGTGTTACTTATATTTCGTTGTAGACAACAAGTTTGAAATAAAGCCTATTCAATTAATTCTTACAATCTTCAGAACCCCATTTATCCAAACTTCTCAAAATATACTCAAGTGATTTCCCTCTTTTAGTTAAACTGTATTCAACTCTAGGAGGAACTATAGGAAAAACTTTTCTGGCAATAAGCCCATCTTTTTCTAAATCTCTCACGGTTTGAGTAAACATTTTATTTGAAACCTCTGGAATTTTCTTCTGTAATATTCCGGAACGCAAATCACCTTCTAATAAATGAAATAAAATTAAAGGTTTCCATTTTGTCCCTATTAAATTCATTGTATAATGTAGTGGACAACTAATATCTTTATTCAAAATTAAATTTTATATTATTGATTATCATTATTTTACTCGTTTTGGTCACTATATTACTTTTTAGTAAGTTATTGCCCATAAGGCAAATATAAATTAATTTTGCAATCTAAAATATAACTTATGACAACTAATAAAAATTATCCAAAATCATTTTCACATATTGGTATTACAGTTCCGAATATAAAAGAAGCTGTAAAATTCTATTCAGAAGTAATGGGTTGGTATATAATTATGGAACCTTCAAAAGTCAAAAAAGAAAAGGATACTGCTATTGGCCAAATGTGTATTGACGTTTTCGGCAACGATTGGACTGAATTTGAAATTGCTCATTTAGCTACTTCAGACGGAATTGGAATTGAATTATTTTCCTTCCCGAACGGAATTAAAGAAGCCCCTGAATTTAATCCTTTCAATACTGGTCTATTTCATTTTTGTGTACAAGACCCAAATATTGAAGAATTAATAGATAAAATTTTGTCATATGGAGGAAAACAAAGAATGCCAATCAGAGAATACTATCCGAATGAAAAGCCTTTCAAAATGTGCTATGTTGAAGACCCATTTGGAATTGTTTTTGAAATCTATACTCACAGTTATGAACTGACATATTCATCAGGCGCTTATTCAAAATAAAAAACAGTTGGTAATATCGTTTATAATGAATTGCTTTAGCAAGTGCCTATCTAGAAAATTCTGAAGGAATTTTCTCTGCTTCATTTTTGTTTGTATAACACTTGTACATCAAAATCATCTTAATACTACTTAAACGGGCACCCCATACAAATCAAAATCTGCCGCTTCTTCAATTTTAATATCAACAAAGTCACCTACTTTTAAATAGAATTTTGAAGCATCTATTAAAACTTCATTATCCACATCGGGAGAATCAAACTCTGTTCTTCCGATAAAGTGGCTACCTTCTTTACGATCAATTATACAACGCAAGGTCTGCCCAATTTTTTCTTGATTTAATTCCCAAGATATCTGAGACTGAATTTCCATAATTTCAGAAGCTCTTTGTTGTTTTACTTCTTCTGGAACGTTATCTTCTAATTGATAAGCATGGGTGTTTTCTTCATGGCTGTAGGTAAAACAACCTAAACGTTCAAAACGCATAGCGGTCACCCAATCTTTTAAAGTTTGAAAATCCTCTTCAGTTTCTCCTGGATACCCCACAATCAAAGTAGTTCTTATGGTCATGTTGGGCACTGTAGCTCTAAAATCGCGTAGTAATTTTGTGGTTTTTTCTTGTGTAGTTCCTCTACGCATACTTTTTAAAATCGCATCAGAAATATGTTGTAATGGAATATCTAGGTAATTACAGATTTTAGGCTCTTGTTTCATAAGCTCTAAAACATCCATCGGGAAACCTGTTGGGAATGCGTAGTGCAAACGAATCCATTCGATACCTTCTACCTTTGCCAAAGCCTGAAGCAGTTCCGCTAAATTTCTTTTCTTATACAGATCTAAACCGTAATAGGTTAAATCTTGTGCTATTAAAATAAGCTCCTTTACACCTTTTGCTGCTAATTTTTCAGCTTCAGTTACTAAATTTTCAATGGGGGTACTTTTATGCTTACCTCGCATTAGCGGAATGGCACAAAAAGAACATGGCCTATCGCAACCTTCAGCAATTTTTAAATAGGCATAATTTTTTGGCGTAGTCATTAAACGCTCTCCAATAAGTTCATGCTTATAATCGGCTCCAAGCGCCTTTAATAAATTAGGTAATTCACTCGTCCCAAAATACTCGTCCACATTCGGAATTTCTTTTTGCAAATCTGGCTTATAGCGTTCGCTTAAACAACCGGTTACAAAAACCTTATCAACTAATCCAGCTTCTTTTTTCTGTACAAAATCTAATATGGTATTGACACTTTCTTCCTTGGCATTATCAATAAATCCACAAGTATTAATCACAACAATGTTTCCCTCCCCCTCATGAACTACCTGTTTTTTATTGGCTTTCAATTGGCCCATGAGCACCTCAGAATCATATACATTCTTAGAGCATCCTAAGGTAACCACATTAATAGTATTCTTTTTTACAGTTTTTGTACGCATAGCTTCAAATAAAGTGCAAAAATACGACAAGAAGTTGTTTAAACGACTTCTATAAAAAAAAGACTTTACTATTTATATTATTTTTTATCAATTCTACGTTATTTACCTGACAGTCAAATGAGTTAAATTAAACCTATTAGTTCCTTTCTTGTCCTATTTAAAAAATACTCCTGATGAAGACAATAAAAATTACATTTTCACTTTTCTTCGTTCTCCTCTATTTTTCTTGCTCCAAAAACGGTGAAACAAATCCCGATTCTAATAGTAAGAGCCTTTATTTTCCGCCAAATACAAGTACTATTTGGGAAACCGTTTCGATGGAAGAATTAGAATGGAACACTAGTGCCGAACAAGACTTATATGAATTTTTGAGCGAAAATGACTCTAAAGCATTTATAGTTTTAAAAGATGGGAAAATTGCAGTAGAATGGTACGCAGCTGATCATGGAGCAGACTTACCCTGGTACTGGGCCTCAGCAGGAAAAACGTTAACTTCTTTTACCACAGGAATAGCTATGGAAGAAGGTTTTTTAAGCTTAAGTGATAAATCCTCAGAGTATTTAGGAACCGGTTGGACTAGCCTTGCCATTGAAAAGGAAGATTTGATTACCGTTTGGCATCAATTGACGATGACCTCGGGAATGGATGATACACAAGGAGATTGTAAAACACCAAATTGTTTAACGTATGTAGCCGACGCAGGAACACGTTGGTCATACCACAATGCACCTTATACCCTGATACAAGATGTCATTGCTAACGCTACTTCAATGGATTTCAATAGCTATTTTACGAGTGCCTTGAAGGATAAAATCGGAATGACAGGCCAATGGCTTTCTAGCAACGGGCAAAATAATGTTTATTGGAGCACTGCACGGAGTATGGCGAGGTTTGGTCTCCTCAACCTAAATAAAGGTATTTGGAATGAAGAAGTTATTCTAGGTGACACCAATTATCTTGAGGGTATGAAAAATACATCTCAAAATCTAAACAAATCATACGGATATCTATGGTGGCTGAATGGCAAAGAGAGCAAAATATTACCCACATTACAAACTGTCTTTCAAGGAGACCTTATTAGTGAAGCCCCTGAGGACCTTTATGCCGGATTAGGTAAAAATGACCAAAAATTATACATCGTACCTAGTCAAAACATTGTTGTAGTTCGCATGGGAGAAGCTACAGGCGAGCCGACCCTTGGACCATCTAGCTTTGACAATGAACTTTGGATACGAATAAACAATTTAATAAAGTAACTCCCTTTATTTGGGATGATTTTCTAGTTTGTTGAAAATTAATAAATAGTCATTTTTAAAAGTTAAAATTAAAATCAACCGATACTTAAAATAAATGGGTCACATGAAAACCACAATCTATGAAATATAACATAACCTACGTTTTGATTTTTTTGACTTTAATACTTTCGTCTTGTTCTAAGGAGGGCGCATCACCCTCGGAATCTGAGGATGAAACACTCTATTTTCCTCCCATAAACTCAAATACTTGGGAAACCACAGCTATGGCAGCATTAGGATGGAAAACAGAAAATGAACAAGCGTTGTACACTTTTTTAGAAGCGAATGGTACTGATGCCTTTATCATCCTAAGCAATGGAAAAATTGTAATAGAAAGGTATTTTGGAAATTTTACAGCAACACAAAATCATAGTTGGAACTCTGCGGCCAAGACCTTAACCGCATTTACAGTGGGTATAGCTCAAGAAGAAGGGCTTTTATCTATAGACAACCCATCATCGGATTATATGGGTGAAGGATGGTCTGCATTAACAGCACAACAAGAACAAAATATTACTGTTCGTCATCATTTAACGATGACCACAGGACTAGATTACACAGTTCCTGAAAATTTTTGTACCGATCAACCATGCTTCCAATATAAAAATGAACCAGGAACCTATTGGTATTATCACCAGGGGGCCTATACGATTCTCGATGATATTGTTTCAGGAGCTGTAAATCAAGAGTATAAAGACTATTTTAACACCAAAATTCGCAATAAAATTGGAATGCAAGGTTCGTGGATAAAAACGGGATCCCTTAATCTCTATTTCAGTAACGCTAGAAGCATGGCACGCTTTGGTCTTTTGTGTCTCAATAAAGGCACTTGGAATGAAAGTACGATACTCTCAGATGCTTCTTATTTTAACGAAATGACCACCACTTCGCAAGAATTGAATAAGTCTTATGGGTATTTATGGTGGCTCAATGGTAAAACAAATTATAAAATTCCTGGTTCTGAAGAATTATTTTTAGGCAAACTGGTGCCCTCCGCACCCGATGATCTGATTGCAGGCCTAGGAGCATTTGATCAAAAATTATATATTATTCCAAGTAAAAAAATGGTTATCGTACGTATGGGAAATAGTGCCGACGAAGGAGAGTTAGGGCCCACCACTTTTGACAATGAACTTTGGATAATGCTCAATAAAGTCATAAACTAAACCATAATGTAGCCTGTTTTTTTTGTTTTGAGCACACCTTGTTTGCTCCTATTTTAAAGTCTAGAAAGACTAAAAGGAATACATAGAAATCCTGAATTATTTTAAAATATAGAAATTGTTTTTGATCTGTCTTTATAAAATCTGATATTTCAAGAGTTAAGCCTACAAAAGCATCTCTACTCGTTAAACCATCTAGACAATAGAAATAAGCACTGGTCTCGTAGCTTAAATAGCAATACTATTCGCCCACTTATTTTAAGAGCAAAACCATAACGCTCTTGCTAAATAAACAGTAAAGATGATCAACAGGATTGATTAATTCACAAAATTCTCTGGCATTCTCCGAACTTTAGTACCTTTTTCAAAAGCTGCACCCAATGCTAACAATTTAGCTTCCTGAAACTGTTTTGCGATAAATGTTAAGCTTATGGGTTCTCCTGAAATTTTATAACCCATCGGCACTGTTAAGGCAGGGTATTTGGCTACTGCCGCATAACCCGCATGGTAATTATTAATGCTCAATATAGCATCCAAATTATGAGTATCTAATATCGTATCAAAATAAGAGCGACTAGAAACTTCTAAATCAGCGATAATTTTTTCTAGACCTTCAGCAGAAGTCGTATCGGCTAGTATTCCTTTAAAAAGCGCTTGCCCGTAAGGAATTCTTGTTAAAGAATCTTGATTGTTAAAATCCATGACATCCTGAATCGATGTTACTTTAACCGCATCCTTATTTTTTACATGTGCGTTGATATAGGCAGGCAGGTCATTGCGCATATCTATATTTAAAATACTTAAGAAACCTGGTAAGCCTGGTTGTTTTGCTTCAAATTCCACAATAGTAGCGCCTAAATCTTTCATTTTACTTATGGTTTGGGCGTAAATAGTATCGCTCTCTAAAAGGTTCTTAAAAGCTCCAAAACGTTTGCCTTCTAATGATGCTGTAGCAGAAGCTGAACTCAAATAATCAGCATCTGTAGCTACCGATTTGCTATCTGCATTATCTTTTCCGGTCATGGCAGACAATAAAATTGCATTGTCAACCACATTTTTTGTCATTGGGCCAGGCGTATCTAACGTACTTGAGATCGGAACAATTCCGCTTCTACTCAACAACCCAATAGTTGGTTTTAACCCTACTACAGAATTCTGGCTAGAAGGTGATAAAATAGAACCCGATGTTTCTGTACCTACGGCAGCTACGGCATAGTTCGCAGCAACAGCAGTACCGCTACCAGCACTTGATCCCCCAGTTTCAAATATTTTTCTGCCATAAGGGTTTAAGGTTTGTCCGCCTACTGCACTATACCCCACAGGGCAACCTGAGCATAAAAAATAAGCCCATTCACTTAAATTCACTTTCCCTAAAATTAGGGCTTCATTTTTCTTTAATTGCTGCACAATAAAAGCATCATCCGCAGCATTATTCATCAAAGCAATAGCTCCAGCCGTGGTATTCATCCCATTTGTATCAATGTTGTCTTTTAATAAAATAGGCATTCCGTAAATGGCATGACGCACTGCGTTGGGATTCTCTTGGAATTTTGTATCCAGTGCTCTCGCTTGATCCACCACATTTTCATTTAAGGCTAGTACCGTATTTAAAGTAGTTAGATTGTTTAATTCGTATTTGTAAATTCGATACAAATAAAATAACACCAAATTTTCATAGGACAAATTACCTTTTGCGATGTTTGCCTGTATCGTTGGAATATCTTGTTCTAAAACAAAAGGCTTCCAAGTTTGATACTGTTCCTCTGTAACTTTTGAAACTTCAGCGTATAAGGGTACAAATACGTCATTTTTATCTAATACTTTAGACTGAATAAGTTTGTATTGCATGCGGCCTATGTCATGAGAGGCATTTTCAGCAACTTCCAACGAATCATTATAAGATTCCCAGAGAACTACGGGCTCTAGGTTCTTTTTTTCTTCTTTACAGGAGAACAAGATCAAACAACTACAGATTGCAAATACTAACTTTTTCATACCGTCAATTTTGATTTATATTATTAAACTATTTTAGAAGGAACCAGTATAAAACTGACGTGAAAATAAAAATTCTTTGCGCTACATTTTATTTTTTTACTGCTAGCCCTCATGCTTTTTTAATCCCTTGCTTTAAAAAATTACTTCCCTCCAAAAAATGAATCTACAAACTCTATTTTATTAAATACCTGAAGGTCTTCAATGCCCTCACCAACACCAATATATTTTACTGGTATTTTAAACTGATCTGAAATACCAATAACAACGCCTCCCTTTGCCGTACCATCTAATTTAGTAACTGCCAACGAAGTAACATTGGTGGCTTTGGTAAATTGTTTGGCTTGTTCAAAAGCATTTTGACCAGTAGAACCATCTAAAACCAAAAGTACCTCATGAGGCGTCTCTGGAATTACTTTTTGCATGACGCGACTCACTTTTGAAAGTTCGTTCATTAAATTAACCTTATTATGCAGGCGTCCAGCGGTATCAATGATCACTACGTCTGCATCCTGTTTTATCGCAGAACTAAGCGTGTCGAAAGCTACAGAAGCGGGATCGCTACCCATATTTTGCTTAACAATAGAAATTCCCACTCGATCTGCCCATATCTGTAATTGATCTATCGCAGCAGCTCTAAACGTATCCCCTGCTCCTAAAACCACTTTATACCCTTTTTTCTTAAATTGATAGGCCAATTTACCAATAGTTGTGGTTTTCCCTACACCATTGACCCCAACCACCATGATTACATAGGGCTTTGTAGCTTTAGGTATGCTAAACTCAAGGTCTTCACCTGAATTAGTTTCAGACAGTAAACGCGCTATTTCCTCCCTTAAAATAAGGTTTAACTCACTTGTTCCCAAATATTTATCTGAAGCGACTCTAGCCTCAATACCTTTGATAATTTTTAATGTGGTATCAACACCTACATCAGAACTTACCAAAATCTCTTCCAAATCATCAAGAACATCATCGTCGACCTTAGATTTTCCGGCCACTGCTTTATTTAATTTTCCAAAAAATGATGTTTTTGTTTTTTCTAAACCTCTATCTAAGGTTTCCTTTTTCTCAGAAGAAAATAATTTTTTAAATAAACTCATACGATTTTAAAATTCATTCTATAAATATAAGAAACATCTAGCATTAATACCCAACCAAATTAAGGAATGCGAGATAGTCTTAAATTAGCGCAATTACTAAACAAAAAAAGGCTGCTATCATACGAAAGCAGCCTTTTACCAATATAAAAATTGGACTCTTATTTTTTAGTCAACCAGCCATCTACTTCCTCTGGCGTCATAACTGACTCAGTGAATGTATAAGCACCAGATTTAGGTGACTTCACCATTTTTATAGCTTTTGTCAATCTTTTTGAACTGGTTTGTAAACTTGCTACCGTTTTCTTTGCCATGATTATAAATTTTAGACTTCCGTTCTACGGAAATTTATTTAATTTCTTTATGAACAGTCATTTTCTTTAAAATAGGATTAAATTTCTTTAATTCTATTCTATCAGGAGTGTTCTTTTTGTTTTTTGTTGTAATGTATCTTGAAGTTCCAGGCTGGCCTGACTCTTTATGCTCTGTACATTCCAATATCACTTGGATTCTATTACCTTTCTTAGCCATTTTACTATAATTTTTTGGATTACTTAGTTAATCCATTTGCATTAGCTTCTTTCAAAACTGCAGAAATCCCCTTTTTATTGATGGATTTTAAGGCCCGTGCAGATACTTTTAAAGTAACCCAACGGTCTTCTTCAGGAATGTAAAAACGTTTTTTGGAAAGATTCACATTGAATCTTCTCCTAGTTTTGTTAATGGAAAACGATACATTGTTTCCAAACATAGCTCTCTTTCCAGTAATTTCGCAAACTTTTGACATATGCTAGGGTTTGTGTTATTTTTAAACAGGATGCAAATTTATATCTTTTTTATGGGACGTACAAACTTCTTTTTTAGAATTTTAAAATTTCTTTTTGAAGCAACTCAAGTGCCTTATACACAGACTTTTGAACTACCCTTTCTCGCTGACTCCCCATCTTAAATTTCTCAGAAAAGACCCCTTTGGGACTTGCAATAGCAATAAATACCGTTCCAACATCCTCATTTGAGTCTCCTTTCGACGGTCCGGCATTCCCAGTTGTGGCGATTGAAAAATCGGTATTCATCAATTTACGTACATTGCTCGCCATTGCTTCTGCAACAGCAGCACTTACCACCGAATGCGTTTCAATAAGGTCTTTTGGCACCTGTAACAGGTTCATTTTAGCCTCTGTGGCATAACTTACTATTGTGCCTTTATAAAAGGCTGATGCTCCGGGAATTTGAGTGATTAATTCCGCTATTTTCCCTCCAGTAAAACTTTCGGCTGTACTTAAGGTCAATTCTTTTGCTGTGAGTAATTTTGAAATAATTTCCTCTAAAGATTCATCGTCTTCTTCACCATGCACAATGTCATGAAGCAAGGCATATAGTTTTTCTATTTCAACTTTAATTTGTATTTCAAGGGCATTTAGGTTTCCTCCCTTTGTACTCAATCGCAAACGTACTTTACCTAAACTAGGCAAATAGGCTAATTTTATGGTTTGAGGCAAACACTCTTCCCACTCTTGAATTTTTTCAGCAAGCGCACTTTCTCCAATACCATAGGTGATAATTGTTTTATGTACAATAAAAGGTCTATCATACTCCTTTTGAATCTTAGGAATAACTTGGTGCTCCATTAAATACTTCATTTCAAAAGGCACGCCTGGTAAGGATACAAAAACAGTAGATGCACCGTTAATCCACATGCCTGGTGCTGTACCATAGGCATTATGCAAAACTTGCGCTTTTGAAGGAACTAAAGCCTGATTTTTATTTACTTGTAAAAGTGGTGCTGTGATATATTTCTTAAAAATCTGCTCCACATGATGTAAAACCTCTTGGTTTTCTACCAAGGAGTCTTTAAAATATTCACATAAGGTATGCTTTGTAATATCGTCTTTTGTGGGCCCTAAACCACCCGTAATAACGACAATATCGGCTCGCGATTCAGCTTCTTCCAGTGCTTTGAGAATGTGATTTCGCTCATCTTGGATAGAGGTGATTTGCACCACTGAAACCCCAATTTTATTAAATTCTTTTGCAATAAAAGCAGAGTTTGTATCTACAATCTGACCAATAAGAATTTCATCGCCAATGGTAATAATTTCTGCAAACATTAAAGATTAAAGTCTTTTTTAAGTTCAGCAACCACTTGCGAAATATCTTTTTTTAAGGTCGGAAAAATTACATCGATTTGCGCTCCTGTATTGCCTTGTTTCCCTAAATTTTCAATCTCTAGGGCTGCCGCGCGGGTTTGCTCCATACCCAACAGATCTACATTGGGTTTAATTTTATGGGCTAATTGATAAATAGAAGGATAGTTCTTTTGATTAATTGCTATTTCTAAAAGTGACAAATCTTCTGGCACTTCATCTAAAAATACAGAAACCACAGAGTGAATAAATTCATCATCTCCATCCGCTAATTCATTTAATTTATCCAGACTGTATATCATATTTTACTTAATGTTTAAATGGAACATTTCTATGTGTTCTAAGCTGCCAGAAAGGTAATCATTAGTTTTTACTCTACCAACACCCGCTGGTGTTCCTGTAAACAAAATATCACCCTTTTTTAAGGTGAAAAATGTACTTACATAAGCAATAAGCGCATCTATTTTCCAAAGCATTAAACTCGTATTCGAATTTTGAACTAGCTCCGTATTTTTTGAAAGTGAGAAATTTAAATTATTCACATCTTCGAAATTTGTTTTTGGTACCCAATGCCCAATCACAGCAGCCCCGTCAAAACCCTTTGCCTTTTCCCAAGGCAATCCCTTTTCTTTTAATTCCTGCTGTACATCTCGAGCGGTAAAGTCTATCCCTAAACTTATTTCGTCATAATAGGTAGGCGCAAATTTTTCGTCAATGTGCTTCCCTACTTTTTTTATTTTTACTAGCACTTCTACTTCATAATGAATTTCATTAGAAAACTCAGGAATATAAAAGTCTTGTTCTTTAGGTAATACTGAAGAATCCGGTTTTATAAAAATTACAGGATCCGTTGGCTTTTCATTTTGAAGTTCTTCAATATGAGCCGCATAATTTCTACCAATACAGATGATTTTCATCGCTTTACAATTTTACTTGTGAATAAAAAAAGATATGCTAAAAAATGAACCAAAAATCAAAGCTAAAGACTAGGTCATGATCCCAATTTAGTATTTAGCTTGCTTAATTTAATCTGAGTCAATATTTTTTTGGTGTAAAGCGGAAATTCTGCATTTAATATCCAGCTGAAATAGCCAGGTTCACTTTCTAAAACATCATGAACTTTCTTTCCTTTATGCTTGCCAAATGAAAAAACCTCCTGATCTTCCTCATCGTAAATTATAAAGCCCGCAAAATCAACTGTTCTTTTATGCGAAGAAAATTCAGCTAATTTTTTTATATTATTTTCTAAATCTGGGTACCGCGCTAATTGTGCTAAAAGCACTTCGTAGGTTGCATTGGTATCGGCTGCTGCACTGTGGGCATCCTCTAAAATTTTATCACAATAAAACGTATAAGCAGCACCAAGTGTTCTTTTTTCCATTTTGTGGAAAATGGTTTGCACATCTACAGAGACCGTATTTTTCAAATCAAAATCTACTTCTGCTCGCAACATTTCTTCAGCTAAAAGTGGAATATCGAACCTGTCAGAATTAAAACCGCCTAAATCACTATCTTTAATAATGGCATAAATTTCTTTTGACAACTCCTTAAAAGTTGGTTCATTAGCTACTTTTTCATTGGTGATACCATGTACCGCAATGACTTCATCAGGAATCTGCATTTCAGGATTTACCAACCAAGTTTTACTCTCTTTATTCCCGTTAGGGTACACCTTTAAAATGGCAATTTCAACAATTCTATCCTTTACCACATTTACGCCCGTAGTTTCTAAATCAAAAAAACAAATTGGTCTCGTTAATTTTAGTTCCATTTCCATATATTTTGGGCAAAGATAACTTTTTCATTAGGCTAATACCAATTCTGCATTAAAATGAACGCATGAAACCAAGGTTTTTAGGACCCATTTTCATAGCAAAGTAGCCACCGAGCTATAAGGCTACTTTTTTCTGTTTTTTTTAAAAAGGAATGGGTAGCTTGGTTCTTAATTCAAAAGCAGCATGGTACTAAAAAAAAAGCGGGGGCTGAAAATTAAAAAAGCTCCAAAATGGAGCTTTTAAATAACAGCATAGTATTTTTAAACTTCCCTGTTGACATCCCAAGCTTCAAGATAATCAGCAACAGCTTTTACAAACATTCCACCAAGTGCGCCGTTAACTACCCTGTGATCATAACTGTGTGACAAAAACATTTTGCTTCGAATACCTATAAAATCACCTTCTGGTGTTTCAATGACCGAAGGCACTTTGCGGATGGCTCCTAAAGCCAATATGCCCACTTGTGGCTGATTAATAATCGGAGTACCAAATACACTACCAAACGTACCTACATTGGTTACGGTATAGGTACCTTCTTTAATCTCGTCAGGTTTTAGTTTGTTATCCCTACTTCGCGTTGCTAAATCATTTACGGCTTTAGCCATGCCCACCAAATTTAATTGATCCGCATTTTTAATGACAGGAACAATTAAATTTCCATCCGGTAAAGCAGCTGCCATACCAATATTTATATTCTTTTTCTTTATAATAGTATCACCGTCTAATGAAATATTCATCATCGGAAACTTTTTCAAAGCCACGGCAACAGCCTCCATAAAAAGAGGCGTAAAGGTTAGTTTTTCCCCTTCGCGTTTCTCAAAACTATTTTTAAATTTATTTCTCCAAATAACAAGGTTGGTCACATCAACCTCAATAAAACTTTGAACGTGCGCCGAGGTGGAAATACTATCCACCATATATTGAGCAATCAGTTTACCCATTCTGCTCATGGGTATAACTTCGTTCCCATTCGCGCTTATTGTTGCCGGTTTAGAAGCTTCATTTGGTTTTTCAGTGACCTTATTTACCGGAGTATTTGTAACCACTTTTTGCTGTTCTTGAGCATTTTTTTCCGGTGCTGATTGACCCGAAGTACGGTGAGCAACAAAATCTAGAATGTCATTTTTAGTTACTCTTCCCTCATTTCCAGTACCTGAAATAGCATCTAATTCAGCGATAGAAATTCCTTCTTGTTTCGCTATATTTTTAACTAATGGAGAATAAAAACGATCTGTATTTGATGGTGCTGAAGAAGGAGTATCCATAGCATCCTTTACAATCTTAATTTCTTCCTCAATAGCTTTCACTTCTGGAGCTTCATCTGTAGCTATTTTAGCTGCAACAGGTGCAGTTTCGCCTTCTTTAATTTCAATAATTGCTACGGTTTGTCCTACGGCAACTACGTCATCTACATTAAAGAGCTTCTCTACCAATATGCCTTCAACTTCACTAGGGACCTCTGAATCTACTTTATCTGTTGCAATTTCAAAAACAGCCTCATCCATTTCAATAGTGTCGCCAACTTCTTTCAACCAAGTGGTCAGTGTTGCCTCAGCAACACTCTCTCCCATTTGCGGTAATTTTAATTCAAA
The DNA here is from genome assembly GCF_000799565.1 of Cellulophaga sp. Hel_I_12. NCBI lineage: Bacteria > Pseudomonadati > Bacteroidota > Flavobacteriia > Flavobacteriales > Flavobacteriaceae > Cellulophaga > Cellulophaga sp. Hel_I_12. The sequence continues at coordinate 3,557,136 of NZ_JUHB01000001.1, read as the reverse complement.
TTTTGACATATCAACAATAACAATACTTAATTACTATATAATTTTGCGAAAGTACTAAAATTAACGTCTTTTGCTTATATTTATTTCAATAATTTTTAGGACGCCTTTATGGCATTTTCAAACGGAATTCGGTTTACGATACTACGGCCTAAAGTTACTTCATCTGCATATTCTAATTCATCACCTACAGATATGCCTCTGGCAATCGTCGATGTTTTGATGGCTAAATGCTCTAATTGCTTAAAGATATAGAAATTAGTGGTGTCGCCTTCCATGGTTGAACTTAATGCAAATATCAACTCGTTTATTTTACCCTGCTTTGCCTTTTCAACCAGTGATTTGATCGTCAAATCTTGTGGCCCCACACACTCCATCGGAGATATTTTACCTCCTAAAACGTGATATAAACCTCTAAATTGTCCTGTGTTTTCTATGGCCATAACATCTCTTATGTCTTCGACAACACACACAATAGTTTCATCTCTTTTGGGATTAGAACAAATTTCACATAGAAGCACATCAGAAATATTGTGACAGCTGCTACAGAATTTAATATTATTTCTTAAGTTTTCTAATGCTCCTGTAAGTCTTTCGGTTTGTGCGGTAGGTTGTTTTAATAAATGCAGCGCTAAACGCAAAGCTGTTCGTTTACCAATTCCTGGCAATTGCGAAATTTCATAAACCGCATTTTCTAATAATTTTGAAGAAAATTCCATAAGTTCAAAATTACGATTTTATACGATTTAATTTTACAAAAAAATCTTAAAAACTATCCATACTGATGGGTTGCTAATAACACCAGGGTACATGCTATTTCCACTTGTATCCCGTTGTCTTTTAACAAGGTATAAAATTCAGGGTTTTCAGTTCCTGGATTAAAAATAATTCTTTTGGGATTTAAACTTATGATTTGTTTGTAATAGGCTACTTGCCTTTTTGGGTTTAGGTATAAAGTAACCGTGTGTATATCGTGAAAATCCTTAAAGTTTGTTTTTATCTGTACGCCAAATACAAGGCCTTCCTTTACACCAAAAGCTTGAGTTTCGATTGATTTTTCTACTAGTCTTTTGATAGCAATGTAGCTGTATCTTTCAGGTTTTAAGGAAGCACCTATCACAAGAGTTTTCTTCATCTTATCAATTCTGCAATATATGTATAGTGTTTAATTCGTGTAACTTAATGATGATAAAATAGAGACCCCAATAGTATTTGGGGTCTTGTTTTTTTATAGTACCAAGCTACCATTTCATAATAACACTGCCCCAAGTAAAACCGCTACCAAAAGCAGCTAAAACGACTACATCACCGTCTTTAATTTTACCTTGTTCCCATGCCTCTGTCAGGGCTATAGGAATCGATGCTGCTGTGGTATTTCCATATTTCATAATGTTGTTAAACACCTGGTCATCTTGAAGTCCAAATTTCTTTTGAATAAATTGTGAAATTCTCAAATTAGCCTGATGTGGCACCAACATATTGATATCCTTAGCGCTTAAGTTATTAGCTGAAAGACCTTCCATAATTACCTCACTAAAACGCACTACCGCATTTTTAAAAACAAATTGACCGTTCATGTAAGGAAAATAAGACTCATCATTAGGATCGTTATCTGCGAGAATATCATTCACCCATCTTTTTCCCATTCCGGGTGCTATCAGAGAAAGCTCTTCAGCATGCTGCCCTTCAGAATGTAAATGCGTTGATAAAATTCCTTTTGAGTTATCTTCTTCTCGACTTAAAACCGCAGCTCCTGCACCATCTCCAAAAATAACAGAAACGCCTCTTCCTCTCGTAGTCATATCCAAGCCATGTGAGTGAAGTTCAGAGCCTATAACTAGGATATTTTTATACATTCCTGATTTTATGTATTGATCAGCTACGGAAATTCCATAAACAAAACCCGAACACTGATTTCTAATATCAAGGGCTCCAATGGTTTTTATATCAAGGTCGCGTTGCACCAAAACTCCGGGGCCTGGAAAGTAATAATCAGGACTCAAGGTTGCAAAAACAATAAAGTCAATATCGTCTTTATCTAAACCAGAACGTTCTATGGCAATTTTTGCTGCCTTAACTCCCATAGATGTTGTGGTATCACCATCGCCTTTTACTACATGTCTTCTTTCTTGGATACCTGTTCTTTCTTGAATCCAAGCATCGTCGGTTTCCATTACTTTAGACAGGTCTTCATTCGTAACAATATTTTCAGGAACATAATAGCCTAATCCCGTAATCTTTGAATTGTACATACTGTTTTTTTAGATAAATTTAGTTTGATTAAAATAAAGCTACGAATTAAATAAAACTTATAGCTTTAATTAAGATATTTTTATAAGTAATTTAAGCCGCAGGTCATCGACATTCTCTTATCAAATTTACATTTTTTAGAGGTTTTTTATGTACATTGTAAGATAAATTTATGTTTAACACTTATATGAAACACTCATGAAAAAACTTTTTACTTTACTCCTACTCTTTTTTGTAGCTATCGGTTTTTCACAAGAAAATCTAGGCTATCAAAAACCATCAAAAGAAATTTTAGATTTAGTTAATGCGCCGCTTGCACCATCAGTCATCATAACGGATGACGGTGAATATATGCTTATGTTGTATCGTGATACTTACAAAACAATGGCCGAACTTTCTGAAACCGAATTGCGTTTAGCTGGTTTAAGAATCAATCCAAAAACAAACATCGGCAGTAGAACAAATTATTACAACGATATTAAAATTAAGGCGCCAAGAGACAAAGAGGCTAAAAGTATTACTGGACTTCCAGAAAATCCAAGAATTGCCAATCTAAATTTTTCGCCGGATCAGTCGAAAGTAGCCGTTACCAATACCACCGAAAACGGTGTTGAAGTTTGGGTATTAGACCTAAAAACAGCGACCGTAAAAAAAATCACAGAGGCTACGGTTAATGCAAATTTAGGTGATGTTATGAATTGGTTCAAAGACGGCCAATCTATTTTAGTAAAAATGCTCCCAAAAAATAGAAAGGCACTAATTAACGCCGATGAATCGGTTCCTCAAGGACCTACAATTTCTTCTAATGACGGTAAGGAGGCTCAAAACAGAACCTACCAAGATTTACTTAAAAACCCCAACGACGAGTTCAATTTTGAACAATTAGCACATTCCGAATTGTATCAAGTAGATCTAACTGGAAACAGTACCAAGTGGAAAGACGCTGATATGTACACTTCTGTAAGTTTTTCTCCTGATGGCGAATATGCCATGATAGTGACTTTAAAAAAGCCATTTTCCTACCTAGTTACTTACGGTAGGTTTCCGTCGAGCACTTCTATTTATAAGAAAGACGGAAGCTTAGTCAATCAAATTCTTGAAGTACCTTTAATTGAAGACTTACCTAAAGGATTTATGGCTGAACGCATGGGTATGCGAGATTTAAGCTGGAGAGGCGACAAACCTGCTACTTTAATTTACGCCCAAGTATTAGATGGTGGAGATCCTGAGAATAAGGTAGCCTATAGAGATGAAGTGTTTCAACTAGATGCTCCTTTTGATGGAAAGGGAAAAAGCATATTGAAAACTAAAAATAGATTTAGTGGTATTCAATGGGGTACAGATAATACAGCTATCGCCTATGATAGATGGTGGAATGATAGAAATACGAAATCCTATATTTTTGATCCTTCTGATGCCACCAAAGCTCCTAAAATAATTTCTGATAGAAATTACCAAGATGTATATAGTGATCCAGGAAACTTTGTAACCAAAAGAAACCAATATGGCATAAACACACTAGTGGTAAGTGATAATACTGTTTTTTTAACTGGGGATGGGTATACTGAAAATGGGCAGTTTCCATTTGTAGATCAAATGAATCTCGAGAATTATGAAACCAAACGCTTGTACACCTCAAATATTCCAAATAAAAAGGAGTCTTTAATGGAATATGATCCAGAGGAAGATCAACTTCTAGTTCGTATTGAATCAAAAAGCGAATACCCTAATTATTACTACAAAAGTTTAAAAAATAAGAAAGCCACCAAGCAACTTAGCTTTTTCGAAAATCCATTTAAAAGCCTTAGTACTATTCAAAAAGAAGTGATAACCTATAAAAGAGATGATGGTTTAGAACTCACAGGAACTTTATATCTACCCGTGGGTTACGACAAGGCTAAAAAAGAAAAGAAACCAATGATTTTATGGGCATACCCTAGAGAGTATAAAGACAAAAATAGCGCTTCTCAAAATACACAAAACCCAAATGAATTTACTTTCCCATCTTGGGGCTCTCCTATTTATTGGGTTACTAAAGGTTATGTGGTTTTAGACGATGCTGCTTTCCCAATTATTGGAGAAAAAGATGCACAGCCTAATGATACCTTCAGAAAGCAATTAGTCGCCAATGCAAAGGCAGCTATTGATGCCGTGGATGATTTAGGATATATCGATAGAAAAAAAGTGGCTGTTGGTGGTCATAGCTACGGAGCTTTTATGGTAGCGAATTTGCTATCACATTCTGATTTATTTGCTGCGGGTATTGCCAGAAGCGGTGCATATAACAGAACCCTTACCCCATTTGGTTTTCAGAGCGAAGAGCGCAATTACTGGGAAGCTCCTGAAGTTTACAACGGGATGTCTCCTTTTATGAATGCCGAAAAAATGAAAACACCCTTACTACTTGTTCATGGTGAAGCCGATAATAACTCAGGTACGTATCCTATGCAAAGCGAGCGTTACTTTAACGCCTTAAAGGGCCTAGGTGCAACCGCTCGATTAGTGATGCTTCCTAAAGAAAGTCATGGCTATAGAGCTAAAGAAAGTATTTTACATCTGCTTTGGGAACAAGACCAATGGTTAGAGAAATATTTAAAAGCACCTGAAGAGAACAAAATAGAGGTTCCAGTGATGGGAAAAAACTGAAAGCAGTAAGCAGTAAGCAGTAAGCAGTAAGCAGTAAGCAGTAAGCAGTAAGCAGTAAGCAGTAAGCAGTAAGCAGTAAGCAGTAAGCAAAATTATTTTTTTTGATTTTGTTTCCTGCTTTTTTGCTATTAAATTCTAAGCTGCTGCACCGTTTCATACATCAACTTCATATAAAAACAATGAAACAATTTGAAGCTGGTATGGCCTCATTATGATATACCTCGCAGAGCATTAGCCCTCAGATGAGTGTAGTTAGACCTAAAAAAATAATGTATTTTTTATTTTCACAACTCAGTTGCGATACCACTGTTCGCTACGCTTTTTAAGTTTACTAAAAAAAGTGACTCCATAAAACAAAAATCCCGAAGTAAATTTACTTCGGGATTTTTTAATTATGCTTCTCCTGTTGGCCCAAAATTCATGGGTAACGGAGGTTGTTCATAGTCTTTAATAGTACCATGGGCTTTTTCAAAACGATTGACGTTATCACTTAATGCCTTCAAGAACTTTTTAGCGTGTTGAGGTGTCAATACAATTCTACTCTTCACTTTTGCTTTTGGTGCTCCTGGCATCATACTAATAAAATCAACTACAAATTCAGATACTGAATGATTAATGATTGCTAAGTTCGAATATATTCCCTCAGCCGTTTTTTCATCTAACTCAATATTTATTTGATTCTGTTGTTTTTGATCACTCATGAAAACTATACTTAAAACTTATATTCTTCTTTGCGAGCCATAATCTCGTTATACTCTTCTTTAGAACCTACAATAATACTATCATAGTCTCTCATACCTGTTCCTGCTGGGATTTTATGCCCAACAATAACATTCTCTTTCAATCCTTCTAAATCATCGATCTTACCAGCAACCGCTGCTTCGTTCAATACTTTAGTCGTTTCTTGGAATGATGCCGCAGATATGAATGACTTCGTTTGTAGTGAAGCACGAGTAATACCTTGCAGTATTGGCGTTGCAGTAGCTGCAACAGCATCTCTAGCTTCTACTAAAGCTTTGTCATTTCGACGTAATATAGAATTTTCATCTCTTAATTGACGTGCTGAAATAATTTGACCCGCTTTTAAATTAGCAGATTCTCCTACTTCAACAACCACTTTTTTACCGAAAATTTCATCGTTTTCTGTAATAAAATCGTCTTTATGCGCCAACTGATTTTCTAAGAAAATTGTATCTCCTGGATCTTGAATTCTAACTTTACGCATCATTTGACGTACGACTACCTCAAAATGCTTATCGTTAATTTTCACACCTTGTAAACGATATACTTCTTGAACTTCGTTCACCAAATATTGTTGCACCGCAGATGGCCCTTTGATGGCTAAAATATCTTCTGGAGTCACTGACCCATCAGATAATGGCATACCAGCACGCACATAATCGTTTTCCTGAACTAATATTTGATTTGAAAGTTTAACCAAGTATTTCTTAATCTCTCCTAATTTAGATTCTATGATAATCTCACGGTTACCTCTTTTTATCTTACCAAAAGAAACTACACCATCAATTTCAGAAACTACAGCAGGGTTTGATGGATTACGAGCTTCAAAAAGTTCAGTAACTCTTGGAAGACCACCCGTAATATCTCCTGATTTAGCAGACTTGCGTGGAATCTTAACTAAGATTTTACCTTCTTTAATTTTGTCGCCGTCATCGACCATAATATGTGATCCAACCGGTAAATTGTATGAACGTAATACTTCATCTTTACTGTTCATAATAAGTAAAGTTGGTATTAGTTTTTTGTTTCTAGATTCAGAAATAACCTTTTCTTGAAAACCTGTTTGTTCATCAATTTCTACTTGATACGTAACCCCCTGATCAATATTCTCGTAAGCAATTTTACCTGGAAATTCAGAAACAATTACTCCGTTATAAGGATCCCATTGACAAATTACTTGATCTTTCGTTACTTTAGCACCATTCTTAATAAATAACTGTGAACCGTAAGGAATGTTATTGGTACTTAAAGTAATTCCAGTTTTAGCATCAACTACTTTAATCTCCGATGTTCTAGAAATTACAATTTCAGCCGCATTACCTTCGCTATCCGCAGAAGTAACTGTCCTTAAATCTTCGATTTCTGCAATACCAGCGAATTTCGCATTTAACTTGCTATCTTCAGAGATGTTACCTGCAATACCACCCACGTGGAATGTTCTTAAGGTTAACTGTGTACCTGGTTCTCCAATAGACTGAGCGGCTACAACACCTACAGCCTCACCTCTTTGAACCATTTTATTGGTCGATAGGTTTCTACCGTAACATTTACCACAAATACCTTTAGCAGCTTCACAAGTTAAAGCAGAACGCACTTCGATTTTTTCTATCGGAGACGCCTCAACAACTTTTACATCAGCTTCTAAGATTTCTTGACCAGCTCTTAAAACTAATTCTTCGGTTAAAGGATTATATACATCATGTAAAGAAACTCTACCTAAAATTCTCTCTCCTAAAGATTCTACAATTTCTTCGTTTTTCTTTAAAGCTTCAACTTCAATACCTCTTAAGGTTCCACAGTCTTCAGTATTGATAATCACATCTTGAGATACATCTACCAAACGACGTGTTAAGTATCCAGCATCCGCAGTTTTTAAAGCGGTATCTGCAAGTCCTTTACGTGCACCGTGTGTAGAAATAAAGTATTCAAGAATAGATAAACCTTCTTTAAAGTTCGATAAAATTGGGTTTTCAATAATTTCACCACCACCAGCAGTTGATTTTTTAGGCTTAGCCATTAAACCACGCATACCGGTTAACTGACGAATTTGTTCTTTAGAACCCCTTGCTCCAGAATCAAGCATCATATACACCGAGTTGAATCCTTGTTGATCTTCTCTAATACGCTTCATTGCCAATTCGGTCAACTGTGCGTTTGTTGAAGTCCAAACATCAATTACCTGATTGTAACGCTCGTTGTTGGTGATAAGACCCATGTTGTAATTGGTCATAATTCCTTCAACTTGACCGTTAGCATCATCGATCATGGTTTGCTTTTCTGGCGGGATAATAATATCTCCTAAACTAAAGGACAATCCACCTCTAAAAGCAAATTCATACCCCATAGTTTTAATCTTATCTAAGAAATCACCTGTGGTAGGAACATCAGTTACTTCTAATATTTTACCAATAATATCTCTTAAAGATTTTTTATTTAATACATCGTTAATATATCCTGCCTGTTCTGGCACCATAATATTAAACAATACTCTACCAACTGTTGTTGGTATAATTTGATTTACTAATTCTCCTGCTTCGTTAAAGTCTTTTGCTCTAACTTTAATACCAGCATTCAAATCTACCATGCCTTCGTTATGAGCAATAACAACCTCTTCGTAAGAATAGAAGGTTAAGCCTTCACCCTTTACAGGAACTTCTGGTGTAGATTTACGCTCTTTGGTCATATAATACAGACCTAAAACCATATCCTGAGAAGGTACCGTAATTGGCGAACCGTTCGCAGGGTTTAAGATATTGTGAGATGCCAACATTAATAATTGACATTCTAAAATAGCTTCTGGTCCAAGAGGCAAATGCACCGCCATTTGATCCCCATCAAAATCCGCATTAAATGCAGTACATACCAATGGATGTAAACGAATTGCTTTACCTTCAATTAATTTAGGTTGAAATGCTTGGATACCCAAACGGTGTAATGTAGGAGCACGGTTTAATAAAACGGGGTGCCCTTTTAATACATTTTCTAAAATATCCCAGACAACTGGTTCTTTTTTATCTATAATCTTCTTAGCAGACTTTACTGTTTTTACAATACCTCTTTCTATCAACTTACGAATGATAAAAGGTTTGTATAATTCAGCAGCCATGTCTTTAGGAAGACCACATTCAAATAATTTTAATTCTGGCCCTACAACAATTACCGAACGTGCTGAATAATCTACACGCTTACCTAGTAAGTTTTGACGGAAACGACCCTGTTTTCCTTTTAAAGAATCAGAAAGTGACTTTAATGGTCTGTTTGATTCTGTTTTAACCGCAGATGCTTTTCTTGTGTTATCGAATAAAGAATCTACAGATTCTTGAAGCATACGCTTCTCGTTTCTAAGAATTACTTCCGGAGCTTTTATCTCAACCAATCTTTTAAGTCGGTTGTTACGAATAATAACTCTTCGGTATAAATCATTTAAATCTGAAGTTGCAAAACGACCACCATCTAAAGGCACAAGAGGACGTAATTCTGGTGGAATAACGGGGATTACTTTCATAATCATCCACTCAGGTCTGTTTTCCCTATTTTCTTGAGATTCTCTCAAAGACTCCACTACTTGAAGTCTTTTTAAAGCTTCTGTTTTACGTTGTTTAGAGGTTTCCGTATTTGCCTTATGTCTTAATTCATACGACAATACATCTAAATCGATACGTGCTAAAATATCAATCAAACATTCAGCACCCATTTTAGCAATAAACTTATTTGGGTCTGTATCTTCTAAATATTGATTTTCAACAGGAACAGATTCTAATATGTTTAAATATTCCTCTTCAGTTAAGAAATCCATTTTATTGATTTCTTCTCCTTCAGGACCCTTCGCGATACCTGGTTGAATAACCACATAACGCTCATAATAAATAATCATATCTAACTTCTTAGACGGTAAGCCTAACAAGTATCCTATTTTGTTTGGTAAAGAACGGAAATACCAAATATGAGCTACAGGCACCACCAAATTAATGTGACCTACTCTATCTCTACGTACTTTCTTTTCCGTAACCTCTACACCACAACGGTCACAAACGATTCCGCGGTACCGAATTCTCTTGTATTTACCACAAGCACATTCGTAATCTTTTACGGGGCCAAAAATTCGCTCACAAAAAAGACCGTCACGCTCTGGTTTGTGCGTTCTATAATTTATAGTTTCAGGTTTTAAAACTTCTCCTCTTGATTCTGCCAGGATTGATTCTGGTGAGGCCAAGCCTATTGAAATTTTATCGAACCTTTTAATTGTGTTATTATCTCTTTGTCTAGCCATAACAATATGGTGATGATAAATTAAATTGTGTTAAAAAATAGTGTCTCTAAAAAAACCTATTACTACTACTCTTCCAGTCTAATATCTAAACCTAAACCTTTAAGTTCATGCATTAATACGTTGAAAGATTCTGGTAAACCAGGTTCTGGCATTGTTTCTCCTTTAACTATAGCTTCGTACGTTTTAGCTCTACCTACAACATCATCAGATTTAACTGTTAATATTTCACGTAGCGTAGCAGAAGCTCCATAAGCCTCAAGTGCCCAAACTTCCATTTCTCCAAAACGCTGACCACCAAACTGTGCTTTACCACCTAAAGGTTGTTGCGTAATTAACGAGTATGGTCCTATAGAACGAGCGTGCATCTTATCATCTACCATGTGTCCTAATTTCAACATATAGATAACCCCAACTGTTGCGGGTTGATCAAAACGTTGTCCGGTACCACCATCGTATAAGTAGGTATGCCCAAATCTTGGAATTCCAGCTTCATCGGTATATTCATTAATTTGATCAAGAGTAGCCCCATCAAAAATTGGTGTTGCATATTTCTTGCCCAATTTAAGTCCTGCCCATCCAAGAACAGTTTCATAAATTTGACCAATGTTCATACGAGAAGGCACCCCTAATGGATTTAAAACAATATCAACTGGTGTTCCATCTTCTAAGAAAGGCATATCTTCATGTCTTACGATACGAGATACAATACCTTTGTTACCGTGACGACCTGCCATTTTATCACCAACTTTAAGTTTACGTTTTTTAGCAACATATACTTTAGCTAGCTTCATGATACCCGCTGGTAACTCATCTCCTACAGAAATAGTAAACTTATCTCTTCTAAGGTTACCTTGAAGGTCATTAAGTTTAATTTTGTAGTTGTGCAATAAGTCAGCAACCATGGTGTTTGAATCTTTATCCGTAGTCCAACTTCCACCCACCAAGTGAGCAAAATCATCCACAGAATTCAACATTTTCATGGTGTACTTTTTGCCTTTCGGCAGTACTTCCTCACCTAAATCATTTAGAACACCTTGCGAGGTTTTTCCATTCACCAATGTAAATAGTTTTTCAACTAAAACATCTTTTAACTGCTGAAATTTAACTTCGTATTCTAATTCTAGTTTTGAAATAGCTTCTTTATCCTCAGAACGTTTTCTCTTGTCTTTAATAGAACGAGAAAACAACTTTTTATCAATAACAACACCTCTTAATGATGGAGAGGCTTTTAATGACGCATCTTTTACATCACCAGCTTTATCCCCAAAAATAGCGCGTAGTAATTTTTCTTCTGGTGTAGGATCTGATTCTCCCTTAGGTGTTATTTTTCCAATTAAAATATCACCAGGTTTTACTTCTGCACCAATACGGATCATCCCGTGTTCATCTAAGTCTTTTGTAGCTTCTTCAGAAACGTTAGGAATATCGTTTGTTAGTTCTTCAGCTCCTAATTTTGTATCTCTTACTTCTAAAGAATATTCATCTACGTGTATCGAAGTAAAAATATCTTCACGAACTACTTTTTCAGAAATTACAATAGCATCCTCAAAATTATACCCTTTCCAAGGCATAAAGGCAACTTTTAGGTTTCTTCCTAAAGCTAACTCACCATTTTCAGTCGCATATCCTTCACAAAGTACTTGACCTTTTTTAACTTTATCACCCTTTCTTACGATAGGCTTTAAGTTAATGCTTGTACCTTGGTTTGTTTTTCTAAATTTAACTAATTCGTATGTTTTAGAATCTTCTTCAAAACTTACCAAACGCTCTTCTTCAGTTCTATTGTATTTTATAGAAATCTTTTCAGAATCAACATACTGGATGGTGCCATCACCTTCCGCATTAATTAATACTCTTGAATCAGATGCCACTTGGCGCTCTAATCCAGTACCCACGATAGGAGCCTCTGGTCTTAATAATGGTACTGCTTGACGCATCATGTTTGATCCCATCAAAGCTCTGTTCGCATCATCATGTTCCAAGAATGGGATTAAAGAAGCAGAGATAGAAGCAATTTGATTAGGAGCAACATCTGTAAAGTTTAATTCTGAAGGATCAACGACTGGGAAATCCCCTTCTTCTCTTGCAATTACCTTATCAGCAGTGATATTTCCATCTTTATCCATTGGAATGTTTGCTTGCGCAATTTTCATTCCTTCTTCTTCTTCAGCACTTAGGTATCTAAAATTATGAATATCTACTTTTCCATTGGATACTTCTCGGTAAGGAGTTTCTAAGAAGCCCATAGAATTCACTTTTGAAAATACTGAAAGCGAAGAAATTAAACCAATGTTTGGTCCTTCTGGCGTTTCAATAGGGCAAAGTCTTCCGTAGTGTGTGTAGTGAACATCACGTACTTCAAAACCAGCTCTTTCTCTTGATAAACCTCCAGGTCCTAATGCAGAAAGCCTTCTTTTGTGTGTAATTTCAGCTAACGGATTTGTTTGATCCATAAACTGAGATAATTGATTTGTTCCGAAGAACGAATTGATCACAGAAGAAAGTGTCTTAGCATTGATCAAATCGATGGGAGTAAATACTTCGTTATCACGAACGTTCATACGCTCGCGAATAGTACGCGCCATACGCGCTAAACCAACACCAAATTGTTGTGATAATTGCTCCCCTACTGTTCTAACACGACGATTAGAAAGGTGATCAATATCATCGATCTCTGCTTTAGAGTTAATTAACTCTATTAAATATTTTATAATGGTAATAATATCTTCTTTGGTCAAAACTTGTTTGTCCATTTCGATATCTAAACCTAATTTTTTGTTCATTCTATATCGACCAACTTCACCTAGGTTATAGCGTTGATCAGAAAAGAATAATTTGTCAATAATACCACGTGCAGTTTCCTCATCTGGCGGTTCAGCATTACGTAATTGACGGTAAATATGTTCTACGGCCTCTTTTTCAGAGTTCGTAGGATCCTTTTGTAATGTATTGTGAATAATACCGTAATCTGATTGCGCCGCACCTTCTTTGTGTAGAAGTACAGTTTTAACATCAGCATCAACTATTTGGTTGATATGATCTTTTTCTAAAACAGTGTCACGATCTAATATAATTTCGTTTCTTTCTATAGAAACTACTTCGCCTGTATCTTCATCTACGAAATCTTCATGCCAAGTATTTAGCACTCTTGCCGCTAATTTACGACCTAGTACTTTTTTAAGTCCCGCAACAGAAACTTTAACCTCTTCAGAAAGGTCAAAAATCTCTAAAATATCTTTATCACTTTCAAAACCGATGGCTCTGAATAATGTAGTAACGGGTAATTTTTTCTTTCTATCAATATAAGCATACATCACGCCATTGATATCAGTTGCAAATTCTATCCAAGAGCCTTTGAAAGGAATTACTCTTGCAGAATATAATTTTGTTCCATTTGCGTGGAATGATTGTCCAAAAAATACACCAGGAGATCTGTGTAATTGAGATACAACAACGCGTTCAGCACCATTAATCACAAAAGTACCACTTGGTGTCATGTAAGGAATAGTCCCTAAATAAACATCCTGTACAATTGTTTCAAAATCCTCATGTTCCGGATCCGTACAATATAATTTTAACCTTGCTTTTAGCGGAACGCTATAGGTAAGACCACGTTCTATACACTCTTGTATAGAATAACGTGGAGGGTCTATAAAATAGTCTAAAAATTCTAATACGAACTGATTTCTCGTGTCCGTAATAGGAAAGTTTTCCATGAACGTATTGTATAGTCCTTCATCTCCCCTTTCGTCAGATTTGGTTTCAAGTTGAAAAAAATCTTGAAACGACTTAACCTGAATATCTAAGAAATCTGGATAGTTCGGGATATTCTTAGCGGATGCGAAATTTATTCTTTCAGTCTGATTTGTAACCATCAATGGACAAAATTTTGATTATGAATACTTACTCTAAAATTGCATGTAAATAAAGGTTACATACATAAATAGGTTTAGGTCTAGCCACCAAAAGTGAAAAGACCTAAACCAAAAACTATATGGTTGTTGCTATTATTTAAGCTCAACTTCAGCTCCTGCTTCTTCCAATGATTTTTTAATACCTTCTGCTTCATCTTTAGAGATACCTTCTTTGATAGGCTTTGGTGCGCTATCAACGATATCTTTAGCTTCTTTTAAACCTAAACCAGTTAATTCTTTAACCAATTTAACTACTGCTAATTTAGATGCACCAGCTGCTTTTAAGATTACATCAAATTCTGTTTGCTCTTCAACCGCTTCAGCAGCTGCACCACCACCAGCAGCAACTGCAACAGCAGCAGCAGCAGGCTCGATACCATACTCATCTTTTAATATAGTCGCTAACTCATTTACTTCTTTTACTGTCAAGTTAACTAATTTTTCTGCGAAATCTTTTAAATCTGCCATTTTTCTATCGTTTAATAAATTTTTAAAATATAATTGTTTTTAGTGCGTACGTTTTATTTCTCTGATAATGTTTTAAGGATACCTGCAAGTTTACCACCACCAGACTTAAGACCTGAAATAACATTCTTAGCTGGAGATTGTAATAATGCAATAATATCACCTATTACTTCTTCTTTAGATTTAATATTCACTAAAGATTCTAATTGCTCATCACCAATATAAATTGACTCCTGAACAAAAGCACCTTTTAATAAAGGCTTGTTCTTAGTTTTTAATCTAAAGGCTTTGATTAATTTTGCAGGCTCATTCGATGTTTCTGAAAACATCAATGAAGTACTTCCTTTAAGAACTCCTGGAAGCTCACCAAAATCTTTATCAGAGGCTTTCATTGCCTTTTCAAGCAATGTATTTTTAACAACTGCTAATTTAATATTTGCTTTAAAACAAGCTCTTCTTAAATCAGATGTTGTCACTGCGTTTAAACCTGAAATATCTGTTAAATATATCGTTGAAGCATTACTTAATTGCGCAGTTAAATCTTCTATTACGTTTAATTTATCTTCTCTGTTCATAATTTACCCGAATTAAACTGATTTAGCATCTAATTGCACACTAGGACTCATAGTACTAGACATGTAAATACTTTTAATATAAACACCTTTTGCAGCAGTTGGCTTTAATTTGATTAAAGTTTCGATAAGTTCTCTTGCGTTTTCTTGAATCTTGTCTTCAGAGAAAGAAACCTTCCCTATAGCCGCATGAACAATACCCGTTTTATCTACTTTAAAATCAATTTTACCAGCTTTTACTTCTGCAACAGCTTTTGCTACATCCATAGTTACCGTTCCAGTTTTTGGATTAGGCATTAAACCTCTAGGTCCTAAAACTCTACCTAAGGGGCCTAATTTACCCATGACGCTAGGCATAGTGATGATCACATCAACATCTGTCCAACCGTTTTTAATTTTCTCCAAATACTCATCCAATCCAACGAAATCAGCACCAGCTTCTTTTGCTTCTGCTTCTTTGTCAGGTGTTACTAATGCTAAAACCTTAACATCTTTACCAGTACCGTGAGGTAGGGTTACTACGCCACGTACCATTTGATTAGCTTTTCTAGGGTCTACTCCTAAACGAACCGCTAATTCTACAGATGCGTCAAACTTTGCCTTTGTTATTTCTTTTACTAAAGCCGACCCTTCTGATAACGAATACAATTTATTCTTATCTATCTTAGAAAGCGCTTCTTTTTGATTTTTTGTTAATTTTGCCATTATATTGCTTTTAAGATATTAGAAAGGTCTAGTGCCTGAAACTTTTAAACCCATAGATCTTGCAGTACCCGCAACCATGCTCATAGCTGATTCAACGGTAAAAGCATTTAAATCTACCATTTTGTCTTCAGCGATGTTTTTGATTTGATCCCAAGATACACTTGCTACTTTGTTTCTATTTGGCTCTCCAGATCCTTTTTTAATCTTAGCCGCTTCCATAAGTTGAACTGCCGCTGGCGGTGTCTTTACAACGAAGTCGAAC
The DNA here is from genome assembly GCF_000799565.1 of Cellulophaga sp. Hel_I_12. NCBI lineage: Bacteria > Pseudomonadati > Bacteroidota > Flavobacteriia > Flavobacteriales > Flavobacteriaceae > Cellulophaga > Cellulophaga sp. Hel_I_12. The sequence goes on along the minus strand of NZ_JUHB01000001.1, from coordinate 3,541,314 downwards.
GACTTATCCTTGTATACGGTGATCGCAACAGGTAAAACCTTACCTTGTTTGTCCTGAGTACGCGCATTAAATTGCTTACAGAACTCCATGATGTTCACACCGGCAGCACCTAAAGCGGGTCCAACCGGTGGCGATGGATTCGCTGCACCTCCCCTAACTTGTAGTTTAACTACTTTACTTATTTCTTTTGCCATTGTTTAAAATTAAATTCATTGTATTAAATTGGAAGCAATACAATTTTTTATGTAACAGTTTTTCTTATTATACTTTTTCTACTTGCATATAACTCAATTCTAATGGTGTTTTTCTACCAAAAATCTTCACCATTACCTCAAGCTTGCGTTTTTCTTCGTTAATTTTTTCCACAGTTCCGTTAAAACCGTTGAAGGGTCCGTCGATAACTTTTACGGTCTCCCCCATTACGAATGGAATGGCTACATTATCCATAGTCACCGTTAACTCATCTACTTTACCGAGCATTCTATTCACTTCGGACTTTCTTAAAGGAACAGGGTCTCCCCCTTTTGTTTCACCCAAAAAGCCTATCACATTTGTAATAGATCGGATCACGTGCGTCATTTCACCTCCTAGGTTAGCCTTTATCATAATGTAACCTGGAAAATAAACTCTTTCCTTGTTTATCTTTTTTCCATTACGAATCTGAATAACTTTTTCAGTAGGCACTAAAACGTCTTCTAAGTAATCATTAAAACCAAGTCGAGCCACCTCAGATTCGATGTACCCTTTGATTTTATTTTCCTGACCACTTACAGCCCTTACTACATACCATTTCTTTTCCAATACTTCAGACATAGAATAAGCTTTTTAATTGATTATATTATCAAAATAAATTTGAATTAACTCACTAAAAAGGCTATCTACACCCCAAGTTGCCAATGCAAATAAAATAGAAAAAACAGCAACGATTACCATTAGATTAGAGGATTCTGCTCTTGAGGGCAACGTAATATTTGTTCTAAGTTCTTCGATGGATTCCTTGATATATGTCAACATGCTGCGAAAGATTTAACTTTATATTTTTTTTTGACTTTTTTTTGATATCCAAAAGAAACAAAATTACCAGTCAACATTATTTATTTAGTTCTAATCACCATTCCAAAAAAAGGAATTTCTATTTTAAAACTTCTTACTAGCACGGGAGAAGAGACTCGAACTCCCGACACCTGGTTTTGGAGACCAGTGCTCTACCAACTGAGCTACACCCGTATTTATTTACATCGAAAGGTATCCTGCGATAGCAGGACACCCTTGATGAAAATAATATATATGCTATAAAATTTAATCTAAAATTTCAGTTACCTGACCTGCTCCTACTGTTCTACCACCTTCACGGATAGCAAAACGAAGACCAATACTCAAAGCAATTGGAGATAATAAATCAACAATAATAGTTAAGTTATCACCTGGCATAACCATTTCAACACCTTCAGGCAAGTTAATTGTCCCTGTTACATCTGTAGTTCTAACATAGAACTGTGGACGATAGTTGTTATGGAATGGTGTGTGACGACCACCTTCTTCTTTTTTAAGTACGTAAACCTCAGCTTTAAATTTAGCATGTGGCTTTACTGAACCTGGCTTACAGATTACCATACCTCTTTTGATTTGAGATTTTTCAATACCTCTTAACAAAATACCTACGTTATCACCCGCTTCACCTCTATCTAATATTTTACGGAACATTTCAACTCCAGTTACTGTAGAGTTTAATTTTTCAGCACCCATACCAATGATCTCAACAGGATCTCCAGTATTAGCAACACCAGTTTCTATACGACCAGTTGCAACAGTACCACGACCTGTAATCGTAAATACATCTTCAACAGGCATTAAGAAAGGCTTATCAACATCTCTTTCTGGTAATTCAATCCAAGTATCAACAGCATCCATTAAAGACATTACTGTATCTACCCATTTTTGCTCACCGTTTAATGCTCCTAATGCTGAACCAGCAATTACAGGACCATTATCTCCATCATACTCGTAGAAAGAAAGTAATTCTCTTACTTCCATTTCAACCAATTCTAATAATTCCTCATCATCAACCATATCCACTTTGTTCATGAATACAACCATTCTAGGAATACCAACCTGGCGTCCTAATAGGATATGCTCACGAGTTTGTGGCATTGGACCATCAGTAGCAGCAACAACAAGTATAGCACCGTCCATTTGAGCAGCACCAGTTACCATGTTCTTTACGTAATCCGCGTGACCTGGACAGTCAACGTGAGCGTAATGACGGTTAGCTGTAGAGTACTCTACGTGCGATGTATTAATAGTGATACCTCTTTCTTTTTCTTCCGGTGCATTATCGATTGAGTCGAAACTTCTCATTTCAGACAATCCTGCGTTTGCCAAAACTGTTGTAATAGCGGCAGTCAATGTAGTTTTACCGTGATCTACGTGTCCAATAGTACCGATATTTAAATGCGGTTTAGAACGATCAAATGTTGCCTTAGCCATGTTTATTGAATTTTAATCTTAGTTTATATTAGTGTACAATTTTATGTCGTAATTTGAGCCAATGATGAGATTTGAACTCATGACCTCTTCCTTACCAAGGAAACGCTCTACCCCTGAGCTACACCGGCCTAATTGAGTTAAAAATCTATCTTCATCATTTTCAGAACAATCAATAAACTCAAAACAATCAACCTTACCTCAAGGTTAAAAGATATAGTGCTTTTTCAAACCCTACAACTACAGACACTCAAGTCTGATTTCAAAATGAATCTAAAACTGATTATACGTTCAATTAAACTCACTTTGGCAATACCAAACCATAGTTTTAACAACTTAGGTTTAAAAAAACTAGTAAACCAAAAAAGACTTACTAATTAATTTTGAGCGGGAGACCGGGTTCGAACCGGCGACATTCAGCTTGGAAGGCTGACGCTCTACCAACTGAGCTACTCCCGCAATTTTAAGTTCCGTATTTAGAGTTTTTTGTTATTCAACCTAAAACTTTGAATATGAAACTTCAAACTTCTTTTTGTGGGGAGAGCAGGATTCGAACCTGCGAAGACGTAGTCAGCAGATTTACAGTCTGCCCTCGTTGGCCGCTTGAGTATCTCCCCAAACCAATACTATAAAAGAACATTTGAGCTGATAACTAAATTATCTTTAAAACCATGATTATAGAATAATCATAAGACTTTAAACTCAATCTCAATATTTCAGTAAGAGTTTTGAAATCTTACTTCATTTGAGCCGATAGAGGGACTCGAACCCACGACCTGCTGATTACAAATCAGCTGCTCTAGCCAGCTGAGCTACATCGGCTTTTAAAACTTTTTTCGGTCAAAAAAAAAGCCCGTTATTTTAACGGACTGCAAATGTAGATATATTTTTATTTAAACAAAATATTTTTTGAAAAAATTTACGCAGAAATACGTAATTTTTCTTTTTGCTTCACTAATTGCCGCTTTAATGAATCACAAGCCGCATCAATTGCCTCTTCAAAAGACTTACATTGCTTTTTTACAATAAATTCATTCTTAGGTACATAAACTTTTATTTCAACAACTTTATTTTCTTTTGCACTCATTTTTTCAACTTTTAAAAATACATCAGATCCTAAAATCTTATCGTAATATTGATCTAATTTATTTAATCGATTTTGAACAAAATTAATCAGAGTTCCCTCTGCATTAAAATTAACAGATTGTGCATTTACTTTCATGGACAAAAATTTAAAGTTAAACTACTCTTTTTTTTGATTTCTAGGATGGGATGCAAGGTGTACTTTTTTCAGCTCCGCTATACTGTTATGCGTATATACCTGAGTAGAAGCTAAACTGGCATGCCCCAATAACTCTTTTACTGAATTTAAATCCGCACCTTTATTCAATAAATGTGTTGCAAAGGTATGCCTGAGAATATGCGGACTCTTTTTTACCTTGGTAGACACTTTACTAAAATAATGATTTACAACCCTATAAACAAGCATTTCATATACTTTATCTCCTGTTTTAGTCAAAAAAACAAATTTTATCGATGGATCCCTCAAAACTGCTGCTCTCTGCTCTAAATAAGACTCAAATAATATCTTCAACGATTTTACGATAGGAAGTATCCGCTCTTTATTTCGCTTACCAATCACTTTTAAAGTACTATTCGATAAATCTAAGTTGCTCATAGTTAAATTAACCAATTCAGCGCGCCGTATTCCTGTTGAATAGAAAAGCTCAATCATTAATTTATCTCTAAGTCCTGTAAAGTCATCAGGGAAAGAAATACTCTGTATTATTTTTTCCATCTCAGATTCCGAAAATGGAATTTCAATTTTTTTTGGAGTTTTTAGGGACTTATGTTTTGCTAATGGATGCACTTGGATAGCATCAATTTTAAGCAAAAATTTATAGAAGGCTTTCAAAGAGGCTATTTTTCTATTGATACTTCGATTAGAGATTTTAGTACCCACCAATACCACAACCCAACTTCTTATCTCTGCATAGCTGTTATTCTCTATGTCGTGCACGCCAAATTCTGCTCTACAATAGGCATCAAACTCCAACAAATCATCCTGATAAGCCTTAACAGTATTGGTGGCATATTTTTTCTCTAAGGAAAGATACTCTACAAATGAAGCAATACTCATAGCCTAAAATTAATAAAGATTTTTCAAGAACATAATTAAAAACAAAAAAACCTCGCAAAATGCGAGGTTTTAAATATATCTTCATTAGATAGTTTTCTTATTATATCTCTTCTTGATCTCTCAAGCCTTGCATATAATGCGCTTTCTGAATCTGAGCTCTTCTTTCTACAGAAGGCTTCGTGAACTGCTGACGCTTTCTTAATTGACGCATTGTTCCAGTTCTATCAAACTTACGCTTGAAACGCTTTAATGCTCTATCTATGTTTTCTCCTTCTTTTATCGGTATAATTAACATGGGCTACAACCTCCTCTCTTTTGTGATTATTATTTTGCAAATGTAATAACTATTTTAGAATTTATAATCAATAATTAAAATTTAATTAGTGATTATTTGCAAACAGCTAAAATACAATAGATTAAATCCTTAAAATTTAATCTATTGCAGACTTATATTCTTTTTTATCAATAATAATTTTACCTAAAATTTCTCTCAAAATCTCAGAAGTACCTCCGCCAATAGGTCCTAATCGACTGTCGCGTAGCATACGAGCTAAAGGGTAATCTTCAATATACCCGTAACCGCCTAAAAATTGCAAACATTCATAAATAACCTCATCTGCCATTTTGGTAGATTTTAGTTTTGATATGGTCGCCTCCTTAACCACATATTCACCCTTGTTTAACCTACTTGCAACAACGTAATTATATTCTCGACAAAGTTCCATATCTGCATACAGATCCACTAAACGATGTCTCAGTGCTTGGTATTGATTTATGGTGGTTCCAAAAGTTTGGCGTTCTGACATATATTGCAGGGCATACTCTAGGGCGTGCTCAGCTCTTGCATGAGCATTAATACCCATAATTAGGCGCTCTAAGGCAAAATGCTCCATGATATAAGAGAATCCCATGTTTTCGTCACCCATTAAATTACTTTCTGGTATCACTACATTATCAAAGGCTATCTCTGCCGTATCTGATGCTCTCCAACCTAATTTATTCAATTTGGTTGCTGAAACTCCTGGAGTAGCTTTATCGACAAGAAAAATACTGATGCCTTTATTTCCTAATTCCGGAGTTGTTTTTGCAGCCACTATCATATAGTCACAATAAACACCATTTGTTATAAAAGTTTTTGAGCCATTTAGGACATAAGAGTCACCCTTTTTTACAGCAGTAGTTCTCATGCCAGCTACATCACTACCTCCAAAAGGTTCTGAAATACATAGGCAACCTATTTTGTCACCATGTACACTAGGGGTTAAATAATCTTTCTTTAGTTGTGCATCAGCTTCCTTATTAAGATGGGTCATCGCTAAATAAGCATGCGCCCAAATTGCTGCAGCAAAACCGCCAGAATTTATTTTTTGTAATTCTTCAAGTAAAATAACCGTATAAAACAAATCTAAACCTAAGCCTCCGTCAGCTTCTGGTGTAGCAAGACCAAAAAAGCCCATGTCGCCAAACTTTTTCCAAATAAAACGCTCAATGGTCCCTGTGCTTTCCCATTTCTCAATGTGCGGAACTACTTCTTTTTTTAAAAAATCTTTTAAACTTGCCCTGAATAATTGGTGCTCTTCAGTAAAGTACATACTGTTCATGTTTTTGTATTTCATAATTACATTATCATGTAATTAGCCCAACAATAAAAGGTAAAGTCACCTTTTTTTGGGGCCAATTTCATAGCTTTTTTTTATAAAGACAAATATAAAGATATTCTATTGATTTTTTCCGAAGGAAAACCCTCTATTTTTTTTAATTCCTCAAAAGATTGAATTACACCAACCGTATTTCGATAGCGTATAATTTTTTCAGAAAGCACATCATTTAAATATACTAATTTTGATAATTCGGAAGAGGAACAGGTGTTTAAATTTATTTTTAGCACCGTCGGCTGATGCATTACCGTGAATTTTTCCAGAGCCCTTTTTGTAACTTCTGGCGCTAAGCCATAGACATCATATAGCTGTTCATCTATCAGAAAGCCGCCTAACCTATCTCTGAATTTAACGATCCTTTCTGATAGTTTGTCACCGATTCCTTTTATTTTTTTTAGGTCTGCTGTCGTAGCAGTATTTAAGTCCTGCTTGGCCTCTACTACTGATTTTTCATACCTAACAGCCCTCTGGTTTTCTGACCTTGTGGGATTGTTATGTAAAGTACTAGTCACCCAATCCGGAAATTTAAAATAGGGCGCTATTAGATCAAGCAGCGAATCTGAGACCAAAGTTACCTTCTGGAATTCCGCTTTAGAATTTACATAGTTATTTGCTTTTCTAAATTTGTGTAATCGATCAAGCTCTTCTAAAGACAACCCCAAGGTATAGCCCTTGGCATCGTTTATATAGTTAGGATTAAAGGGAAATAAATGTAGCGTATCCTTTTTAAGCATGTTCTGCTTTAAAAGGTTAATTTGATGTTGCTGTTCTTCATTTACAAAAGCACCAGTAACATTTAAATTAGTAGAAACCTTAGCTATGTATAAAAAATAAGCGACTTGAAGCGTTATAATAATAAGTAATAAAAATAAAATCCCACGCTGTTCTTGTGTATTGAACTTAACGTGGGATTTATATTTTTTCATTAGGTTATTTTACTTAGACTCTATTTGCTTTTTATATAACTGGTTAGATTTTAACTTCGTAAAATACTCTTTTAAATCTTTTTTAACTTCCCCAGACATGATATACAATCCAATAATATTAGGGAAAGACATCGCTAAAATCATCATGTCAGAAAAGTCTAATACAGCGCCTAAACTTACCGAAGCTCCAATAACAACAAATACTAAGAAAACCATTTTATAAATAAACTCCGTTCTTTTACTCTTTCCAAACAAATAGGTCCAAGCTCTCATTCCGTAGTACGACCAAGAAATCATTGTAGAAAATGCAAATAAGAATACGGCTAAAGCGAGCACATAAGGGAACCAAGAAATTTGACTTCCAAATGCATCTGATGTTAATTGAGCCCCCGCCATGCCTTCAACCTCATGCATACCCGTAAAAATTAATACAAGAGCGGTAAGCGTACATACCACAACAGTGTCAATAAAAGGCTCTAAAAGCGCTACAAAGCCTTCCGAGGGAGGGTTATTTGTTTTCGCTGTACTATGTGCAATGGCAGCAGAACCTACTCCGGCCTCATTAGAAAACGCGGCTCGCTGAAAACCTATGACCAGTACTCCAATGATACCCCCTTTCAATGCAGACGGACTAAATGCACCATTCCAAATGGCTGAAAATGCTGGACCGATATTCTCAATATTCATTATAATTACCGCTAAGGCAGCAACAATATAGATTGAAGCCATAATTGGCACAATTTTACCCGTTACATTAGCAATACTATTAATACCACCTATAATAACAACACCAACTAAAATTGCAGTGACAATACCAAACCAAAATCCGTTACCTGCTAAAACAGGAAACTGACCCGCTAACTGCTCGAAAGATTGATTTGCTTGGAACATATTTCCACCTCCGAAAGAAGCACCAACTGCTAATACTGCAAATAAACCTGCAAGTACTTTGCCAAAACCTTTCATATTTCTTTTTTCAAGACCGTAGCGCAAATAGTTCATTGGACCTCCAAAAACACGACCATCTGGTAAAATATCTCTATATTTTACACCTAAAGTACATTCTACAAATTTTGAAGACATACCTAAAAATCCACATACAATCATCCAGAAAGTAGCACCTGCGCCCCCTAAAGAAACAGCAACGGCAACCCCTGCGATATTACCTAGACCAACAGTACCGGACACGGCAGTAGCCAAAGCTTGAAAATGCGTAACTTGACCAGGTGCATTTGGATCATCATATTTTCCCCGTGCCAAATCTATGGCATGACCAAAGCCTCGAATATTTATAAAGCCCATTCTAAAGGTAAAAAAGGTGGCTCCTAATACCAACCAAATCACGATAAACGAAATAGGTTTTGTCACTGGATCACCATTTGGATGTATTACGACTTCAGGGTCATCATATTTAATAGAAGCTAAAAAGTGAGCCCCTTGTTCAATAATATGTTCTTTATTCTCGGAATTATAAATTACTTTACCTTCGGCCGTTAAATGTTTTAATTCTCCACTCGCTAAGGCATTAATACCAATTTCTTCTCCAGTATTATTGGTAATAATAGCAATTTGCTCTCCCTTTTTAACTTTTGAACCTTCTGGCTTAATCCATTTTGTGAGGGTAAATTTATCATTCATATCAGGAGACCAATTCGGTACTCCTACTCTTTTTACATCGGCATAAACTACAGGATCATAAAGCCCTACTGCAGCAAAAGGATCCCAAAACAACACAGACCCTAAGGCACTTACCGCGGGCGTCATGGTACCGTTAAAAATTTCAGTTATGGCTTCTGCTTTTACTTTATAAGATTTGCTTACACTTTGCCCATTGGCATCTGTAATGACAACATCATATGGAACGCCTTCAACTAAGCCTGTGGCTCTTTTCGAGCTTAGTGGGGTATTTTCGTTACTCCATTTAAAAGTGTAAGGTTCCACACCGCCTGAGACTTCTAGATCTATAACACCATCATTGATAGTGTTGGAGGGATTGAAAACTTTTCCTTCTACTTTAAGGTCTTGAGAGAAAACTGAAAAGGAAATTAGTAGAGAAACGAAGTAAATTAATTTCTTCATAATGTTGGTTACGTAAGTTTTATTTGATTAATTGTTAGGCAATATCTAAAAAAAAAAAGTGGTATCAAATTTTATTTATCAAAGACAGTTAAACTATCCGAAACATTTCATTTAATTTTCGAATTTGCTCTGGTCTTCCTAAGACAATGACTTTACTTTTGGGTTCTAATTTTAAATCGGCTTCTGGATTAATGATATAATTACCGTTGGGTTCAATATATCCAATAATGGTACACCCTGTTCTATTCCGCAAATCTAAATCACGCAAAGAATTGCAATCTAACTGATCCGCAAAATCTTCTATAGCGACTTCTTCTAAGTTGGTTGTATGCTCGCCTTCCATGGACAATTTGTCCATAAAAGTAATTAAATCGGGCATAACGACAAGTGATGCCATGTGATCTCCACCAATTTTATCAGGCATAATTACCTTATTGGCTCCTGCCAAAAGTAATTTTTTCTGAGAATTTGCCAATGATGCCCGGCTGATAATGAATAAATCTTTATTTAACTGTCTGGCTGATAGCACCACAAATAAATTAGTGGCATCATCTGGTAATGCGGTAATTAAATACTGTGCATTTTCTATACCTGCCTCTATTAAAACATCATCGTCATTAGCATCACCTTCCACAAAAAGAATGTCATTTTCATACCTTTCTATGATGGCCTTATCTTTCTCAATAACTACAAATGGTTTTCTGTAGGCTTTTAAACGCTCAGATGCTTGTATTCCGTTACGTCCAAAACCGCAAATAAGCACATGGTTTTTTAAACTATTTATGGTGTTTTTCACTTTTTTCTTTTTTAATAATTGTAATGAATTTCTACCTAAAATATATTCTGTAATCACCGATATGGCATAAGCAAAAATAAAAACGCTTAAGATAATCAAAACAACAGTAAATAGTTTTGAGGTGTCATCTAATGGTCTCACTTCAGAAAAACCAACTGTAGTGACCGTAATGATGGTCATATAAACCGCATCAATCCAGTCAAAATTTGAAATCATTCTGTAGCCAAAAACTCCAACGAGCAAAACAGCTATCATCAAAAAAAAGGCTAGATATATTTTAGATTTAAAGAGTTTTATCATTGTTTATAAGTCAAACACGGAGGTTCTTTTGGTATGTACCAGATCTTTTATTTTTAACCAGAACGCAACGAACAAATACAGGGCAAAACCAAAGCCTAAGGTAACAAAAGCAAGATAAATAAATGAAGTTCTGACCACTCTCGCTCTGATGCCCATACGCTCCGCGATACGTCTACACACCTCAAAACCACGCTTTTGAAAAAAATATAATGCCTGATAGAAAATATTCATAGGCTAAAATTAAGTATTTCCTTTTAATAAATGATGCCCAACGGCGCAATGTAAACAATTATTTTTTGAGCAGTAGTTGTTATACAATTGCAAAACAGCCTGACTTTCCATAGCATTAGATATGCCAACCCCTAAGGACAAAAAATTATCAATAATACTATTCCTTTCATTTTTAATACCCGCCACAATAGCGACGATAGAAGCCTCTTCGGCGGTATTGAAATGCTTGGCATATTCAAATTTTAAAGGAAGTATGGTATTTATAAGGAGAAGTTCAATAAAATTTTTAGTTAGTTTTTTGCTACTTTTTTTAGATTCTTTTCCAAAGGTAAAATGAGAATTCCAATAGGCACTGGCTTGAACATTAAATAGGTCATAAATAACATCTAAGCTCTGGGCATCTATTATTTTATGGAACAGATTTTGATTTTTTGAATACAAATTAGCGATTTGCGACAAACGCAGTGTCGGAAAATTGGATGGTCTTAATTTAAAAAATTCTGGCTTCTGAACAGCTTGATTGTTTAATTTGAATTTGTGCTCTATGAATTGATATTCTTTTCTAAGATGAAGGTAATACGCATCTGAAATTTCATCACTTTCTAAAAAGCCCGCCATCCCGAAAAAAGTAGCTTCAAGTTGTAGGGCACTATCCCCTATTTTTCGAACGATGCTAAAAGGCAAACTTTCGCTTAAACTTTGAAAAGATTCTCCATTTATTTTTAGTCCAAAGTTCTTTACTAAAAGTGAAAACAATACTTGTTCCCAATCGTTGTTATGCCGTACTAATAATTCGGCTACAGCATTCGATTTTTGTTCCAAACGCTCGAAAAATAGGCGTTCTAACCAATTTTTAAAAACAAAATCGTTAACACTAGTTATGTCATTTTGACAATTAATAAACCTGTTCGTGCGCGCTTCAAAAAGTTTTTGATAGGCTTCAAATACCTCTTTTGATACATAAGCTTTAAGTTCGAGCGTAGAAATTTGTGTATTGTCTTTTCTAAAAATAGCCACATCATCATCCCAAACAACATGAAGAATTACGTTGTCATAGTTTGGATCGCTTTCATGGCCATGTGCATACCAATCGGATGACTTGATGTGGATTTCCACATTGCCAGCCCAGAGTTGTTCATTTATTTTTATTCTGGCGTTGAAAAAATCCGGACCAGACAAATGGTTATGCGTACCTTCTGATAGAATTTCGATTGTCTCATTTTGCGAACTTACTAGGGGTGCAGTTCTTATTTTTTTATATTTCCAGATAAAATGAAGAAAATCTTCTCGCATGTTGATTTCTGGTTTCTAATGGTTTGCAGCACCTAGTTCGGGTTTCGCTGTTTTGGTTAAAAATAGAGAGAAAGATCAGAAAATTCGACTATCCTAATTAAAGATAAAACTTTTTATTGAGCAACCTCACCTTCCCAATTCATAAAGCCTCCAACTAAATTATAGGCATTTTCAAAACCAAGGCTATTCATAATAGCACAAGCCTGCCCACTGCGTGCTCCTGATCGACAATACACAAAGTAAGTTTTAGACTTATCTAATTTTTCAATTTCATTTAAAAAACCTTGCCCTAAATGAATATCTATGTTGGTTGCATTAGGTATATATCCCTCTGCTACTTCTTGTGCTGTTCTTACATCTAAAAGAAACGCATTCGCATCTTTTTTTAGTTGTTCCGCCCAATCTTCTTGTACTAAATCTGCCATATTAAAAACTTTTATCCTCAAAAATAAGTCATTATTTTCAAAATGCATTACCGCCCACAACGTGATTTTAAAACTAGAGAAAATTTAACAAAACATTAATAGCAAACTTTAGTGTATCCTAAATAATTAGAAATACATTTGTATATACAATTGTTGTATTGACATGAATGTAGAAGAAACCATAAAAACTGAAAAAGAAATTCCTTTAAAACAAAGGACAATAATTCACTTAAGTTTGGTTGAAAACAAAGTAAATGAGGTCATAACAAATGCCTTAAAACCCTATGATGTTTCGCTACAGCAATTTAACGTGCTTCGAATTTTGCGAGGCCAAAAAGGGAAACCTGCTAACCTAAGTACCTTAAATGAACGAATGGTAACGAAAATGAGTAATACCACAAGGTTGGTGGATAAGCTTATTTTAAAAGATTTTGTAGAAAGAGAAACTTGCGAGAGCAATAGGAGAAAAGTTGAAATTACGATAACCCAAACAGGCGAAAAAGTTTTACTCAGTATGGACCAAGCCATGAAAAAAGCAGAAGAAAGTTTACTTCATAAGTTTAACGGAGCCGATTTGACCCTATTAAATAAACTATTAGATAAATTTTAATCACAAATACTTAAACACAAACAATAAAAATTAAAAACATGAAAAAGAACAGCTTAAGTTTCGTATTTGCACTAGTATTTGGTGCTACCGCATTTGCAACAACTCCTATTGATGGAGAAAAAAAAGAAGTAAAAACAGAAAGTAGCACAGTAACCTGGAAAGGTTACAAATTTGCAGGTTCACACTATGGCAAAATAGACCTAAAATCAGGAACACTCATGTTTGAAGGTGATAAATTAACTGGTGGTGAGTTTATGGTGGATATGTCGAGTATTACTGTTGAAGACTTAAAAGCAGGTGAAGGAAAAGAAAAATTAGAAGGGCATTTAAATGCTGATGATTTTTTTGGAACGGCAAATCATGCCACTTCGAAATTAGTTTTTACCAATGTTAAAGCAGATGGGAAAAATTCATACGAGGTTACTGGTGATTTAACCATTAAAGGAATTACGAAAGCAATTACTTTTGATCTATCGGTTTACGGAAGTAAGGCAACCGCTACTTTAAAGGTTGACAGAACTAATTATAATATTAAATACGGGTCTTCAAATTTTACAGACACCTTAAAAGACAAGGCTATTTACGACGAGTTTGATTTGGTAGTAGATTTAGAATTTTAAGTTCCATTAAAAATTAAAGAAAATCACCTAAACCCCACTACGTAGATATTTTTCTAGTGGGGTTTATTTTTTTACAACTTCCTGTTTGTATTCTTAAAAATGATTTCTATCTTTGAGGTCAATGAAAAATTTAACTGTAAATACTTGGTGGTGGAATACCTTACGACAAAAACCGTGAGCAAAGCACCATTGTATATAATTATATAAGGCTTGTCATCACGACAAGCCTTACTTATTTTAAAGCATTAAAATGACATACCAATTAAAAACACATTTCAAAAAAATATTGGCAGACACCATTACGCCGGTCAGTGTTTACCTTAAAATTCGAGATCGTTTCCCGAACAGTATTTTACTAGAAGGTAGCGATTACCATACCAACGATAATAGTTTTTCCTATATCTGTTGCAATCCTATTGCGTCTATAAAAGTTGAGAATGAAGTCATCACCCAGCAATTTCCTGATGGTACTATTGAAGAATTAGTCATTGATACCACCACAGATGTTGTTGCGGTTATAGAAAATTTCAGCAAAAGATTTAAAGCCGAAAACAACGCCTTTAAGTTTATTGAAAACGGCTTATTTGGTTATATGGCCTATGATGCAGTTCGCTATTTTGAGGATGTTCAATTGACAAAAAAAGCTAATTCTGTTGCCATTCCTGATATTTATTACGCGGTGTACAAAAATATCATAGCGATCAATCACTTTAAAAATGAAGCCTATATTTTTTCAAACTGTTACGAATCTGAAAGTAACATTTCTGAAATAGAACAAATTTTAAATGTGAAAAACTTCGCATCGTACAATTTTAGTTTGGATGGCAAGGTTGCTTCTAATTTAAAAGATGAAGAATATAAAGAACATGTTCAATTAGCTAAAAAACATTGTCAAAGAGGCGATATTTTCCAATTGGTACTGTCACGGAGATTTTCTCAGAACTTTAAAGGTGATGAATTTAATGTGTATCGTGCTTTACGTTCCATAAACCCTTCCCCATATCTTTTTTATTTTGATTATGGCGATTTTAAAATATTTGGTAGTTCACCCGAGGCTCAATTAGTAGTGAAAGACGGAATGGCAGAAATACATCCTATTGCTGGGACATTTAAACGCACAGGAAACGACGAACAAGACACTATTCTAGCCAAACAATTATCCGAAGACGATAAAGAAAACAGCGAGCATGTAATGCTGGTTGATTTGGCACGAAACGACCTAAGCCGTAATGGTAGCATGGTAAAAGTAACGAATTACCGAGAAGTTCAGTTTTTTTCTCATGTGATTCATCTGGTTTCAAAAGTGGTTGGAAAAAAGAAAAAAAATATCCCGACGATGAAAGTCGTGGCGGATACTTTTCCTGCGGGAACATTAAGTGGCGCACCAAAACACAGGGCGATGCAATTGATAGAAAAATACGAAAAAACAAGCAGAGGTTATTATGGTGGTGCTATAGGTTTTATGGATTTTAAAGGAAATTTTAACCACGCCATCATGATTAGAACTTTTTTAAGTAAAAATCACCAACTCCATTATCAAGCAGGTGCAGGCATCGTAGCCGCTTCAAATGCAGAAGAAGAATTACAGGAAACATATAATAAGTTAGGCGCTTTAACAAAAGCCCTTGAAATAGCTGAAGAGATATAAGCTTCAAACCCTAAAGGGTGCATTTTAATAAAAAATTAATGAATACAAAAAAAGTAGTAACAGATAAGAGTTTATCCCAGTCGGAGAACCAAGGTACGGGTCCTGTATTGGTCATAGACAATTACGATAGTTTTACCTATAATCTAGTCCACTATTTAGAAGATTTGAATTGCGAAGTAGTGGTCAAAAGAAACGACCAACTAACACTAGACGAGGTGGCTAAATTTGAGAGCATTGTTTTATCGCCTGGACCTGGAATTCCAGATGAAGCAGGTTTATTAAAAGCGATTATTAAACAGTATGCATCCACTAAAAAAATATTAGGTGTTTGCTTAGGACAACAAGCAATTGCCGAAGTGTTTGGTGGTTCCTTGATTAATTTAAAACAGGTATACCACGGTATTGCAACACAAATAAACATTGTAAAAGACGATCCTTTATTTCAAGGAATGCCAAGAGAAATTGCAGTAGGTCGTTACCACTCCTGGGTGGTTAATCCGGATGACTTCCCGGAGGTTTTAGAAATAACATCATTGGATGCCAACGGACAAATTATGTCGATTAGACATAAAGAATATGCTATTTCAGCTGTTCAATTTCATCCCGAATCTGTTCTCACACCAGACGGAAAAAAGATGTTAGAAAATTGGGTCAAAAGCCCACTAGTTGCTAAAGTAAAGAATTAACAACTAGAGCTCGCGATAGTAAGTAAACAATAAAACTGAAGCATTAAGCATAATAAAATAAATAAATTCCTTCCCCTTGGGGAAGGTTCAAGAAGGCAATGAAGGACACATTAAACCGGCTTATTAATCACGATGTATTAGCTAAAGAAGATGCTAAACAAATTCTAGTGAATATGGCCAACGGAGATTACAATACAAGTCAAATTGCAGCATTTTTAACGGTATACATGATGCGCAGCGTAACCATTGCTGAACTTGAAGGGTTTAGAGATGCTTTATTAGAATTATGTATTGCCATTGATTTATCAGCGTACAATCCTATAGATTTATGTGGCACTGGTGGTGATGGAAAAGATACCTTTAATATTTCAACCTTAGCATCATTTGTGACTGCCGGAGCTGGCATTAAAGTAACAAAACATGGAAACTATGGCGTTTCGTCGACTTGTGGAAGTAGCAATGTGATGGAGTTTTTAGGTATTAAATTTAGCAGTAATGCCGATTTTCTAGAGAAGACCATTGATCAAGCTGGAATTTGTGTTTTACATGCGCCCTTATTTCATCCTGCCATGAAAAATGTTGCTCCTATTCGAAAAGAATTGGGGGTAAAAACCTTTTTTAACATGTTGGGGCCCATGGTAAACCCCGCTTTTCCAAAAAACCAAATCGTAGGTGTTTTTAATTTAGAGTTGGCGAGAATGTATGGGTATTTGTATCAGAATACGAATAAGAATTTCACGGTGCTTCATGCCTTAGACGGTTATGATGAAATATCCTTAACTGGAAATACGAAAACCATATCGAACACTAATGAAGGCATACTTAAACCGTCCGATTTTGGTGTAAAAGCCGTGACTATGAAAGAAATTTCTGGAGGTGAGAGCATTCAAGAGTCAGCACAAATTTTCTTGAATATTCTTCAAGGAAAAGGTACAGAAGCACAAAATAATGTGGTTTGTGCAAACGCAGGTATCGCCATCGCAACGGTTGAAAATTGTAGCCCAATGGCAGGTTTTGAAAAAGCAAAAGAATCGCTTTTAAGTGGAAAAGCCTTGGTATCATTAAAAAAATTACAAGCATTGAGTGTTTGATAAATAGTATATTTTAAAGTAAGGTAAGTAGTATTGACATCCTGATCCAGAAACACGCTTTTAAAAGGATCGCTATGACAACCTACACAAAACAACGAGCAACGATAAAAATGGATATATTAGAAAAAATAGTAGCTGATAAACGTGTGGAAGTTTCCATACGAAAGTCTTTAATTCCTATGAAGCAACTAGAACAATCTGTATTATTTGATAGGCCAGAAAATTCCTTGGCAAACGCACTACGTAATAGCAGCTCTGGGATCATTGCAGAACATAAAAGGCGTTCGCCTTCGAAATCAGAAATAAACCAAGGTTTAAATGTTCAAGATGTGGCTACCGGATATGAACAGGCAGGCGTTTGTGGTATGTCGGTATTAACAGACGCCAAGTATTTTGGTGGTTCTTTAGATGATTTATTGTTAGCAAGGGCGGTAACTAAATATCCATTATTACGCAAAGAGTTTATCATCGACGAATATCAAATAGTAGAAGCAAAAGCCTATGGGGCTGATGTTATTTTACTTATTGCTGCCATTTTAACGAGACAAGAAATAAAAGAACTATCTAATTTTGCAAAAAGCTTGCAATTAAATGTACTCTTAGAAGTACACGATGAAGCCGAATTGCAAAAATCAATTATGCCTAGTTTAGATCTATTAGGGGTTAACAATCGAAATTTAAAAACTTTCGAGGTTTCCCTAAACACCAGCAAATCGTTATCGCATTTAATTCCGGCAGATTTTGTAAAGGTGTCAGAAAGTGGCATTGGCAGTATAGAAGCGATAAAAGAGTTGAAAAACTACGGATATCAAGGTTTCTTAATTGGTGAGAATTTTATGAAAACGGATCATCCTGGCCAAAGCGCTAAAAATTTTATAGAGCAATTAAACGCTGATTTGTAATCATGGCAGCCTACAACTATACAGTTAAACAGGAAAAGCCCACAACTTTGGAGCAGCACGCTTTAAAATTGAAAATATGTGGCATGAATTTAAATACGGCCCATGTCGCTGCTTTACACCCGGATTATTTAGGATTTATATTTTGGGAAAATTCAAAAAGAAATTATCAGGGAACTCTTGATGCAATTCCACACCGAATTAAAAAAGTAGGTGTTTTTGTGGATGCTTCGATTACTGAAATAATCGAAAAAATAAGAAGTTTTGGACTTGTGGCTGTTCAGTTGCATGGAAAAGAATCTCCAGAATTTTGTCAAGAATTAAGCGAAAAATCAAAAAATATAGAAATTATTAAGGTATTTTCTGTTTTAGATGAATTTGATTTCAGCCTCTTAGCGCCGTATGAAAAGGTATGTGATTTTTATCTTTTTGATACTAAAGGAAAATTGCCCGGGGGTAATGGGGTTACTTTCGATTGGACTATTTTAAAAAAATACCCTTCTAAAAAACCTTATTTTTTAAGTGGAGGAATTGGCTTAGAAGAAGTAAAAGATTTAAAATTATTTTTTGAAATACCCACTTCAAAATATTGTCATGCTATTGATGTGAATAGTAAATTTGAACTGCAACCAGGCTTAAAAGACATTGATAAATTAAAAGAATTGAAAAGCAAATTGCACATATAGTAAAAAGGCTTAATTTAAAATCCTAAGCTTTCGATTTAAAAAAAGAAAAAAAGAAAATAATATGAATTATAACGCAACTGAAAAAGGATATTACGGGGAGTTTGGCGGAGCATTCATTCCGGAGATGCTATACCCGAATGTGGAAGAATTACGTCAAAACTACTTGCAAATAATGGCTGAACCTGATTTTAAGGCAGAGTTCGATCAACTTTTAAAAGATTATGTGGGCAGACCTTCACCACTTTATTTTGCCAAACGCTTATCGGAAAAGTACAATACCAAAGTGTATTTAAAGCGTGAGGACTTAAATCATACCGGAGCACACAAAATAAACAATACGATTGGTCAGATTTTAATGGCCAAAAGATTGCATAAAACCAGAATTATTGCTGAAACTGGTGCAGGGCAACATGGCGTGGCTACAGCAACTGTTTGTGCCTTAATGGGTATGAAATGTGTAGTGTACATGGGTGAAATTGATATTGCACGACAAGCCCCCAATGTAGCTCGTATGAAAATGTTAGGAGCTGAAGTACGGCCGGCCTTATCCGGAAGTAGAACTTTAAAGGATGCTACGAATGAAGCTATTCGCGATTGGATCAACAACCCTGTAGACACTCATTACATCATTGGGTCTGCCATTGGTCCACACCCTTATCCAGATATGGTGACTCGTTTTCAATCGGTCATATCTGAAGAAATAAAATGGCAATTAAAAGAAAAAGAAGGTCGTGAACATCCAGATTATGTAATTGCTTGTATTGGTGGTGGAAGTAATGCTGCAGGTACCTATTATCATTTTTTACATGAGCCAAAAGTCGGAATTATTGCTGTAGAAGCCGCAGGCAAAGGCATTGATACTGGTGAAAGCGCCGCTACCTCAGTTTTAGGTAAGCAAGGGGTAATTCACGGCTGTAAAACTTTATTGATGCAAACGGGCGACGGACAAATAACAGAACCCTACTCTATTTCTGCTGGTTTAGATTATCCTGGTGTTGGCCCTATGCATGCGCACTTATACACATCTGGCCGTGGAGAATTCTATTCTGCCACTGATGATGAAGCCATGGTGGCTGGCTTAGAATTAACACAACTAGAAGGAATTATTCCTGCGATAGAAACGAGCCATGCTTTAGCAATTTTTCAGCACAAAACCTTTAAGCCCGATGATGTAGTTGTGATTAGTTTATCGGGTCGGGGCGATAAAGATTTAGATAATTACATAAAATATTTTAAGTTATAAAATAGTAGCACGTACCGAGTAACAGGTAGTAAATAGCATCATTTATTATTTTTACTTGGTACGTTCACTTAATCCTTAGTACTTTTAAAATGAACAGAATAAACAAAAAAATGCAGGAGGATAAAAAACTCCTTTCTATATATTTTACAGCTGGGTATCCATCACTGAACGATACCGTAAAAATCATTCAGGATTTAGAAGCTAATGGTGTTGATATGGTAGAGATAGGATTACCCTTTAGCGATCCTTTAGCAGATGGACCTACAATTCAAGAGAGTTCTACAGCGGCATTAAAAAAAGGAATGACCACTAATTTAGTCTTTGAACAATTAAAAGATATTAGAAAATCAGTCAGTATTCCTTTGATTATGATGGGATATTTTAATCCTGTGTTGCAATATGGTGTCGAAGCCTTCTGTAAAAAATGTCAAGAAATAGGGATTGATGGATTAATTCTTCCAGACCTACCCTTGGCAGTTTATGAGGATGAATACAAAGCTATTTTTGATACATTTAATTTAAAATTTATTTTTTTAATCACTCCACAAACCACTGATGAACGTATCAGGCAAATAGATGCTGCCTCTGACGCTTTTATTTACATGGTAAGTTCCGCCAGTGTTACAGGTTCCAAGGCTGGTTTCGGCGACGAACAAACCAAATACTTTAAACGTATCGCCGCTATGAATTTAAAAAATCCACAAATTGTTGGTTTTGGAATTAAAGATGCTGCTACTTTTAACCAAGCTACAACCTATGCTAAAGGCGCCATTATTGGATCAGCGTTTATTAAAAATTTAACGGAAAATGGTGTAATTTCAATTTCTAAATTTATAAAAGCATTAAAATAATTGCTTCATAATTATTTAAGGTCTAGGGGCATTTATTTAATAGACCACACCGCATAACCATTAGCGGGAACTTTTAATTTTGCTGAGCCCTCCGCATTTGTTGAAAGGCCGCTTTTGATATTTTTAGTATAATCATGTAAATCTTTAGAAATCCAACTAGTTTTAATTTCTCGAGACATTTCAGTGGTATTTCTATTGATATAAACAACTATTCCTGGATTACTTCCTACGCCTTTTCTTTCTGCTATATATTCGTCGGAGTCGGCATAAAGCACCTTTAAGTCTCCGACTGCAATGGTTCTATTGATTAAAATTAAATCTTCTAATTTAGACTTAAAGGCTAGATTTTCATAATCAGCGTAAAAAATACATGGATAACCAGGATGAGTTAATATAAACGCGTATGCCAAAAGCTTTTTGTTATTCGGAATTATTGATTCACGATCGGTATCGTGATTAGCTACAAAAGTTACTGCATCATCTGGATTGGTCTTCCAAAGCATATCACCAGTTTGTAAAATTCGCAAATTATTTTGCTCAAATGCATCTCTCATTTGAAAAAGATTTGGAAAATCAAAAGCCTTAGCTCCTGAGTTTGCAACCCACTGACGAACTAAATCTGCATTGCCATCAAAAAATTCTCCAACCGTCCAACCTCCAACCTCAGTGATCCAAGCTTTTACAAATTGAGGACTAAAACTTTTAACATAATCAAAACGCCAACCATCAAATCCTATTGTATTTTTATAATATTTTGCTACTGAATTATCATTTTTCCAAAACCAATTTTGTACGTTCTCTTGAAGGTGACAGAGATCTTGTTCTGCAAAAAATAAAGCTTGTTCATCTGAAGCATGAATACTATTTGGATGAAAGTCTTCGAAGCTTCTATTAAATAAACCAGACGCATTACCATTGAGAGAATTGAACAATGTAAATGTTTGTTTATTTCTATAGCTATTGAACTCCAATCCACCTCCACTATTGTGTCCCATCACGATATCTGCTATGACATCAATCTTGTTTAAATGAGCAGATGTTATAAGCTTTAAAAGATCATCTTTAGAACCAAATCTTGTTTTAACAGTGCCATGTTGATTAAATTCTCCTAAATCAAAATAATCTGAAGGATCATAACCCATAGAAAACCCGCCAGACTGCCCTTTGGAAACTGGAGGCAACCACAACTTATCAACCCCGATTTTTGACCAATTTTCCGTTTTGCCAGCCAATGTATTCCACCATTCAAAACGCGGTTCAACATCCCAATAAAATGCCTGCATCATTACGCCCCTGTTCGTTAGATATTTAGACAAATCCTGACCCTGGGAATCAATCGACTGTTCTTCATTGGAAGTATCCTGGGAGCATGACAAAAACAATACAAATAGCACAACAAACATCAAACGGTTATAACCTATATTTCTTTGAAAAAAATTTCTAACCGATATGTTTAACATAGTATAAGTATTAAATTAAGCTAAAGATAGCTTAAAAAGCTACAAATTTAGAACGCGATAAGGATTACACAAATTTAAATTAATGCATTCCTACTTTTACTTATATTTCATTATATTAGTTGGTACACTCTTTAGTTTCAAACAATGAAAGAATTTTTAAATAACTGGAAGCTCATTGCATTACTATGCCTAACACTTGGTTTAGCGCCCTTTTTTCCTGAACCTCATTTATGGGGGAAATTAAAATGGATCGCTGGCGGCGCAACGGGTATGAAAATACAAGATTGGTTTGATGTGCTCATGCATGGATTTCCGTTTCTTTTATTAATTCGGCTAAGCCTCTTACAACTCGTAAAAACCAAAAAAAGATAAGGAGTAAGCTTGTTTCTATGTGCTTTACCCATAAAATACCTAGCGCTTTAACGTTTACTAACAAAGCTTTATAAGACCTTTAACTGTTTTTTTAAGTGTTTACTCTTATCTTAAGAGTGAACCAAAAAACATATAAATCATGGGAATATTTGAAGACAAAAAGTTAAGAAGAAAAACACAACAAACAAATCCTACCAACCCTACGGGGAATACCGATATAGACACGAACAAGTTTGATATTGAAAAAGACACCATAAAAAAGCAACAAAACAAGGAGTAATCTAATTTTTAAAAAACGGAGCATATTGCAAAACCCGAAAATCAATAGTGTTGATTTTCGGGTTTTTGTCTCTCATTATTTTGTAAGCTTCTAAACCACCAACAGCTCTATTTGCTGCTCCAGAAGGCGCTGTCAAGGATACCGTTTTTATGATTCTATCGTCTAATTCAAAAGAATGTATTCTAGGTACATCACTAGAAATTACACTTAATTTTAGATGGTAGTCTTTTATGTGCCTTCGGAAGAAATACTCAGGCCCATTTTTACTATTGCCACCTGTAAAAAGTAAGGTGTCCACATTTTTATATATTTTTAAATAGGCAATGACGTCCCTTAAAACCACGTTTTGCATTCCTAAGTCCGATGCATCAATCTTTGAACGTTCTGCAAAAGAGACAATATCACAGACAGCAATCTTTTGTTCTGTTAAAAATTTTTTTCGCTGTACTATGGCCCTATCTGTAGTTTCATACGCTAATTTTAGATTAAAAATTTTGTCTAAAATAGGCCAAAGTTGTCCGTCTTTACTTCCATAACAAAAATTAACGTCGCCTTCTTTTAAAATGCCTGTTGTAAATCTTGGTGGAGGTAATGTACCAACAATAAGTTTTGTTGCTTCTTTAAATAAAAAAGGCTCGTAAGGATGTGTATGTTGGAATATCTTTTTCAGAATATGATGTTACAGATTGGTTTTTTGAAGCTCTTTTATTTGCTTTAACGTACCTGAATTTTGTCGGTAACTTGTTTTTGTCATGCGTTCTGACTCTGTGACCAATTCTTCCAAAAGTGTTCTAGCTTTTTTTAAATTACCATTTCTAATATAAAATTTAGCCAACTCAAAACGCTCTTCATAATAGCTATAGGGTGCATCAAAATAAGCAAGAAACTCCTCCGCTTTATCTATATTTCCCTCTTTCTCTAATGCTAAAGCATATAAAAAAGAAGCCTTGGTTTTTTTAAATTTTATCTCGTCTTTTAATCGTTCTGCTATTTCTAATGCCCTATCTGATTGTGATGAATAATAATACGCCTCTAATAATCTTGTCATGGCGTAGTGATCATTTACAAACACATCTTTTAAAGATTCTTCAAAATTAAGAATTGCTTTATCAAACATTTTAGCTTCTAAATACGCATCGGCCAAAGCGACCTGATTTTGGAATGTATCAGAAAATTCAAACTTTTTTTCTAAATCTGTAATTTTCTTAGTTGGATTAATCGCTGATACAATATCGCCCTGAACCTTATTTATTTCTTGTTTATTGGCAATATTCATAAAAATATAAAGCAAAGAACCAACAATAGGTAAGAAAATAATAGCAAAAAGCCAGTAATAGGAATTACGGTTTGTAAAACAATGATAAACGCAGTACGCCTGAAGTGCAATCGTTAAATAATAGAACATACTCAAATGTATTAAAATCTTTAGTGCTAATAGGAATAAAAAACCTGTAAGTTCTTGCAGACCTTACAGGTTTAATTTTATACTATAGTACGAACGATTTTAAGCTGAGTTTCGGCTGGCATTAATATTACCATACAGCGACCGTGTTACAATTTTTTCATACAATTCTTTAAAAGAAGAGTCCTCCCCTATTTTTTGGAGTGCATATTGTTGAATTACTAATAATGGCAGTACAATGTTCTCTCTAATCTTTATAGATTCGCGAGAAATGGCCTCTTTTTCCATTAAAATATTCATATCTGAAATAAGCAACAACATTTCTTTAGATAATTGATATTCATTATGAAGAATGGTCCAAAAAGCACCATATTCTTTATCATCTTTCATATAACTGGTCAGTTCAAAATAACACTTTGATAAAGACATCATACTATTCGACATTAAAGTTCTAAAGTAAGGTACTTTTTTATATAAAGATTTTATTGCTTCTATTTCCCCTTGATCTTTTAAAGTTTTTATGGCTGTGCCCAAACCAAAATAACCCGGCACATTTTGTTTTAATTGACTCCAGGAACCCACGAACGAAATAGCCCTTAGATCTGAAAGTTCTAATTTTGCCTTGTTGCCCCTTTTACCTGGACGACTTCCGATATTTGCCTTGGTATAGTACTTAAGCGTACTCATGTTTTCTAGGTAAGGCATAAATTTATAGTGATGTTTTAAATCATCATATTTTTCAAAACTAAGATCAGAAAGTTTTTCAATTAAACTTCGTTCTTTGGGTGTAATGATATTTTCTTCTTCAAAAAAGTCATTGGACAAACCCGCAGTAAGCAACTGCTCACAATTATAGATAAACTGTTCTTTGGTCCCGTAAGTACTCGTAATAGTTTGACCCTGAATGGTTAATTGAATTTCGTTATTTGCGATTTCTTTGGTTTGTGAGGCATAAAATCGGTGCGTTTTACCTCCACCACGAGCTGGTGGTCCACCACGACCATCAAAAAAGATGGCTTTAACACCGTTATTTAAACAAACTTTAGATAAACTTTCTTTTGTTTTTAAAATAGACCAATTGGCTTTTAAATACCCCCCATCTTTAGTACCGTCGGAAAAGCCAAGCATTATAGTTTGCTTTGTATTTCTTTGGGCAACATGAGACCTGTAGGCGGGCATATCAAAGAGTTGTTGCATGGTATGCGCTGCACTTTCCATACCTATCATAGTTTCAAAAAGTGGAACAATGTCAAACGTAATTTCATCAGATTTCCAACCAGTCCATTTGAATAAAGCAAAAACAAATAAAACCGAAAAAACATCCTCAGAATTACTTATAATATAGCGGTTGCAGCCTTCTTCGCCATTTTTTTCTTGAATGGACTTCAGTTGTGCTATATTTTTAATAGTGTCTTTCGTAATCTCATCATCGAAATCGTCTGCAGAAAGACTTATTTTTTGATGCAGTAAAATATCTGTTAGCGCTTCCTTACTTAGTTCAGATAAATCAACATTAATTAAACCATGTTTCTTTAACACCTCAGTAATCACCCTAATGTGCATGCTATGATCTTGGCGAATATCTAAAGTGGCAAAATGAGTTTTAAAGATGTTCACTTTGTCAATGAAAAAATCTAAATCCTCTAAATACAATTCGTGGTATTTCTCAATTAAAATTCGTCTGATATGCTGTAAAGGCATTATAATATCTTTATAACCCACATGCTTTTCGGGGTTAAACATGGCTGTATATAAATTAGAACGCAATTGATTGATATCCTCCTGCAGTTCTGTAAATGTTAATTTTTGCTGTAATTTTTTTAGATCGTTATAATAGCATTTCATTAAAGTAACGCGTAACTCGTCAGCAACATCACTTGTGACATCAGCGGTTACAAAAGGGTTTCCATCGCGATCACCACCGGGCCAGAAACCTAACTTCATAATGTTATAATTTTCGAATTCTGAATTATTAATGTTTCGTTTTAGATAGGCATAAAGCTCTCCAACAGCTTCATAATAGACGTTTCTCAAGATATAGATAATATTCTTCGCCTCGTCTAGAGGTGTTGGCTTTTTAGAATTAATAAGTGAGGTAAGTCCTAATTGCTGTAAGGTTACATCAATTTCGTCTATTTTATCGTCTAAAATAAGGGTTCTAAGCTCAGCGATGATATCTAAAACTGCTGGTGTATAAAATTGCGTGGGATGAGCCGTTAAAACAATACGTGCACTAAAGGTTGATAATTTCTCCGCTATTTTATCCCAACTTTTGTTTTTATCTACTAATTCAAAATAATCTTTAATAGTTAAACTGGTACTGTGTTCGTACAATTTTGGAAAGGCGGCGTCTTCAACACTATCATACAGTACCACCTGTCGCTCCACATATTGAATAATACGAAACATAAAATCAATACGTTGTTTTTCGGAGGCAATGTCTACATAATTTTGAAAAAAAAGTTCTAAAATTTCCTTAGGGTTTTTTCCTGATTTTAAGCCTTTTTGACACTGATCTAACATCAATGGAATTGCCATCCCTACATTTTCAATATTCCGATAGGGTAAATTCAGGAATAAGCTGTTATAAACAGTGAATTTATTATTAACTGATTTCTTAAATACTTCTAATCGTTGTAATTGCTTCATAAATTTTGTACCTATTTTAAGCTTCTCTAAGATACGCACTAGTCTAGTATCCTATTCGCTATTTATCTCTTATAAGATAGCACGAATTTAAGACTTTTAAGAGATGCTTATCATTATAAAAAGACACATATTAAATCAATTTTGTTGCATATTGTTAGTATTTTAAGGCTTGACTCTCAAATTATTAAAACAATTGAAGGTCAAAGCTATAATTTTATAAGTGTAGTAAGTTTTGGGATTTGCTTATAAAAGTCTTATTTTTATTTAAAACAAGAACTCATGGGAAAAGGAGATAAAAAGTCGCGTAAAGGTAAAATTTCTAATAATTCATTTGGAGTAAGAAGACCAAGAAAAATAAAAAGAAGACCAACTGTTGAAGAGAAAATAGCCATTAAGAAAAAAAAGTAGCCTATAGCTTGTTTTACGATGGGAAATTTAAAAAGCCTGCCTATGAACTATCTTATAAAAACAGGCTCGTTTTCTTTTAGGGTATGTTCTTGACTAAATAAGTAGCCGTCTAAATTAAAGTTTTTAATATCGTCTAAAGTCTCTGCTTTAGTATCGATAATATAACGCACCATAGACCCTCTTGCCTTTTTAGCATAAAAGCTAATTATTTTCAACTTGTCATTTTTCCAATCTTTAAAAACTGGGGCAATGACAGGAACCTTCAACTTTTTTGTATCTATTGCTGAAAAATATTCATTACTGGCCAAATTCACAAATAGTTCACCCTCGTTTAATTCGCTATTTAAAAAAGTAGTGATGTCATTTTTCCAAAATTCATACAAATTTTTATTTTTGCCAACCCCTAAACTCGTGCCCATTTCTAGACGATAAGCCTGCATCAAATCTAATGGTTTCAAAACACCATAGAGTCCTGATAAAATACGAAGGCTATTTTGTAAATTCTCTATTTTAGCTTCAGGAATGGTCAATGCATCTAAACCTTGATACACATCACCATTAAAGGCATACACTGCTGGTCTTGAATTTTCGGGTGTAAAAGGCAGCGCAAATTGTTGATTGCGCTCCCAATTTAATTGAGCTAGTTGATCTGATATATGCATTAATTTAGACAGATCTTTTGGCTTTTTCTTCGCCAAAATTCGGTTTAGTTTCTCAGCTTGTTTTAAAAAATTAGGCTGTGTATAGTCTAGCGTGGGTAATTTACTTTCAAAATCAAGGGACTTCGCTGGAGAAATTACTATTTTCATTTTTGATACTTTTTTCTATTAGCCATTACCTGGCATGTTTTTTTCACTGAGCCTAAAATTACTAAAGATTTTTAAAAAGAATTGGTCCTCTAAAAACCTAAAATCGATACTACTATTACAGAAATCTATTCCTCCGAGATGCTGCTTTTAGAATATTGACGCCATTTTTCGATACATGCATTCATATCTTCAGGAATTTCAGAATCAAAACGCATAAATTCACCACTCGTGGGATGCATAAAACCAAGGGTTTTGGCATGTAGTGCTTGTCGGGGTAATAATTTAAAGGCATTTTCTACAAACTGTTTGTATTTCGTAAATGTGGTTCCTTTCAACACGCGTTCACCACCATACCGTGCGTCATTAAATAAGGTGTGCCCAATATGTTTAAGATGCACACGAATTTGATGTGTTCTACCTGTTTCTAATTGACAAGAAATTAAAGTTACATAGCCTAATCGCTCAAGAACTTTATAATGAGTTACGGCCTCTTTCCCTTGGTCACCTTCGGGGAAAACGGTCATCTGTAATCTGTTGGTAGGATGTCTACCTACGTGCCCTTCGATGGTGCCACTCTCATCTTCTACATTTCCCCAAACCAAAGCCACATATTCGCGCTCACTGGTTTTATCAAAAAACTGTTTAGACAAATGCGTCATAGCAATATCGGTCTTAGCGATTACTAAAAGTCCAGAGGTATCTTTATCTATTCTGTGTACCAATCCAGGACGCTCATTTCTGTTTACGGGTAAGTCTTTAATATGATGCAACAAGGCATTTATTAAAGTTCCAGAATAGTTGCCATGACCGGGATGTACAACCATACCCGCTGGTTTATTCACGACCATTAAATCTTGATCTTCATAAACCACGTTGATAGGAATATCTTCAGGAACTAATAAGTTTTCGTGTGGAGGATGCTCGAACAAAACACGTACGTGATCACCAGCTTTTACTTTATAGTTTTGCTTTACCGCCACATCATTTACCCAAATGTGACCTTCTCGCGCAGCATTTTGAATTTTATTCCGTACTGCATTTTCAATAAAGTTCATCAAAAATTTATCCACCCGCAAGGGTTCTTGCCCTTTTGATGCCGTGACACTATAATGTTCAAAAAGCTCATCTTTTTCTAGCTCAGCACCTTCTTCTTCTTCGATCATATATTATTCTTCTGAGGCCGACTTCACTTTTGAGCCTTCACTTTCATACCCATTTCCGCAAACCAATTCTACTTTTGAGGTTTTGGGAAGTTTGTACCCTTCCTCAATATATTTGCCTTTATATTTTATTCGATAAACCATGTCTTTTCCAAATTCATCTATATAGGTCACACGTTGTACGTCTAAACCAACAGCCCTTAGTTTTGCCGTTGCATTGCGCAAGGTTACCTGTATGATGTCCGGAACACTTACTTTTTTATACCCTGAAGGGTTTACAGTAACATACACTTTTCTATTCTGTTTTACTTTGTTTCCCGCTGGTGGATTTTGCTCAATCACAGAAAATCTAGGGAAATCTGGATTGTAATTTGCAGAGTCTAACACTTCATAACGCAAATCTGCATCGTCAATAACTTTTCGCATTTCAGTAACTGTTAATTTAGCTAAATCGGGCACTTCAACAAATTCACCATGGTTTGTTGAACTTTTTAACCATTGCAAAACTCCAAAAATAAAGACCACTAAAACTATCAGCGCTAGTCCTAGTTGTATCAGGAAAGATTTACTTTTTAAAAAGTTGAAAAAATTTTTCATTTTATATCCTCTTAGTATTGGGCAAAGATAACAAATGACCTTCAACAAATGAATAAGATAAATTAAAATGTAGTTTTCTTTAGGCTGCTCCAAAAATAATTGCGCCATACACCCTAACCAAAGTAGTTTTTTCTTTACTTTGATCTTGAATAGCGTTATTTTTAAAAGTCTATATATATGAAAAAGAAGATTGCCATAATTATGGGTGGTTATTCAAGTGAGTATAAAATATCACTCAAAAGCGGTCATGTTGTTTATAAATTTCTCGATACCAAGAAATTTGACCTTTTTCGCATTCATATTTTTAAAGAGAAATGGGTGTATGTAACAGAAAATAATGAAGAATATCCTGTAAATAAAAATGATTTTTCAATCGAAGTAGAGAATCATAAAATCACCTTCGATTGCGTCTTTAATGCCATACATGGTTCTCCAGGAGAAGACGGACTCATGCAATCCTATTTTGAGTTGTTAGGGATTCCACAAACCTCTTGTGATGCCTACCAAGCGGCCATTACATTTAACAAAAGAGATCTACTCAGTATTCTGAAACCCTACGGAATTAAATCGGCCATTGCCTACTATTTAAACCAAGGAGATCCATTAGATCTTGATGCGATTATACAAAAAGTAGGCTTACCCTGTTTTGTAAAAGCAAATAAAGCCGGTAGTAGTCTTGGTGTTTCAAAAGTTTACACCAAAGAAAGTTTAATCACCGCTATTGAAAATGCGTATGTAGAGGACGATGAAGTTTTAATTGAGGCCTTTTTAAATGGCACTGAGGTTTCTGTTGGTGTTATCTCTTATAAAGGAGAAACCTTAGTGTTACCCATAACAGAAATTGTCTCTGAAAACGATTTTTTTGACTACCAGGCAAAATATGAGGGCAAGTCAAAAGAAATAACTCCCGCTAGAATTTCAGAAATTCAGCAAAAAAAAGTGATAGAAATGGCCTTAAGAGCCTACACTGTTTTAAAAATGAAAGGCTTTTCAAGAAGCGAATTTATTTTTATTGATGATGAACCCTTTATGCTCGAAATGAACACAACTCCTGGACTAACGGAAGAAAGTATTTTACCGCAACAAGCAAGAGCTGCTGGAATTTCGTTACCAGACTTATTTGAAAATGCCATTCTTGAAGCTTTAGCATAAAAATTAGTAATTTTGCTTCACTTAAATGTCGATCTATGAAACGTGCAATTTTTCCTGGTTCTTTTGATCCGCTAACTTTAGGCCATTCAGATATTATCCAAAGAGGCTTAACGCTTTTTGATGAAATTATAATTGCCATCGGCGTAAATTCTGATAAAAAATATATGTTTTCGTTAGAAGAACGCCAACGTTTTATTAAAGAGGCTTTTGCCCAAGAACCCAAAATTAAAGTACTTACCTATGAAGGACTTACGGTAGATTTTTGCAAAAAAGTAAATGCCAATTTTATTTTGAGAGGTTTAAGAAATCCTGGTGATTTTGAATTTGAAAAAGCTATAGCGCATACCAACCGTAAATTATCTGAAATCGAAACAGTTTTTTTACTTACCTCTTCTGGAAAATCGTATATAAGTTCATCGATTGTCAGAGACGTGATAAAAAATGGTGGAGACTATACCGGTTTAGTCCCAGATACTGTAAGAATTTGAGTTGTAATTAGCTTCTATTACCACTATTCTTAGCTCAAAATTATACAATTTTGACTCAAAATAAGTCTTTGTTTGATCATGTTCCTAATTAAAATTCAGCTTAAAATGTCGTCAAGTCTACTTATGACAACTAATTTGAGCAAATACACAACAATACTAGCCTTGTATCCGGAATACTTTTTACTTTAGTAGGAAATTTATTACCTATTTTGAAAAACGAAATAAAAATAAATAGCCATTATCTTATTAAACAGCTTCCAAAACCTACCTCATATGTGGGGTTAAATTTTGAGGTTGTACATACCTCCGATAGCTGGAAAGAGAACTACGGTCCTTTTTTTAAGGAGGCTGTTGTTGCAAATATTTTAGAAAACTTTCCCTCATTAGCCTCTTCTTGGAAACGAGATTTTGAGAAATGTTTTTTAGGGTACTCTACTGCTCCTGCTAGAGATTCGTTATTCTTTAATGGTAAAACACTTTGGCTAGAATGGGTGTTAAGCCCTTGGTTTGACGAAGATGAAAATGTTATTGGCGCTATTATTCAAGTAGAGGATGTTTCTGAAATTGTAAAAGTACAGCAAGAGTTAAGTAAATTAAAAATCCTTGTCGACGTAAAAGCCGAAATTGCTAAAATAGGAAGCTGGGAATTTAATGCGGTAACCGATGAATTGTATTGGAATAACATGACGAAGATACTTCATGAAGTGCCTCTCGATTTTGAGCCAAACATGAAAACAGCCATCGATTTTTACAAACCTGGAGATAGTCAACTTAAAATAACGGAATGCGTAAACCGAAGTATTAAAAATGGTGAAACATGGAAAGAAAAATTACAATTAACAACGGCTAAAAATAATGACATTTGGGTGATGGCAACCGGCAAACCATTATTCGAAAATAATAAGTTAATGGGCATTATTGGAACTTTCCAAGATATTACTGAAGAGGTATTAGCTGCGCAAAAAACAAAAGAGAGCGAACAACTACTTAAAACTTTAATCGATCATTTACCACTTAATGTGTTTGTTAAAGATGTAAACTCACGCAAAATAGTAGTGAACAAAGCAGAATGTGACTATATCGGCAAACCCTATGATGAAATTATTGGAAAAGACGATTTTGAACTTTATGATAAAAAAGTAGCTCAAGTTTCAAGAGAAGAAGATCTTTCTATTATAAAAACTTTAGTTCCCATTTTAGGGGCTGAAACAACGAATACCAAATTAAATGGAGAAAAGACCACATTCTTAACTTCAAAAATACCCCTAACAGATGAAAATAATTCTGTAAAAGGAATTATTGGCTTTAGTTTAGATATAAGCCATATAAAACAAAAAGAAGAACAATTAACGCGATTAGTCAACATCAGTAATTTACAAAATAAAAAATTAGTAGATTTTGCTCACATCATATCTCACAATTTAAGATCCCACACAGCCAATTTTTCGATGTTATTAGGTTTTCTAATTAAAGAAAAAAATGAAGAAGAAAGAGCTAACTTACTTCAGATGCTTATGAATTCATCTGATAATTTATTAGAGACCCTAGATAATTTAAATGAAGTAGTGGCTATTAATTCTACTAAAGTTTTAGAAAAAAACAGTATCAATTTAAGCCGTACCACCACAATTATTTTAACAAATTTAAAGCAGCTCATTAAATCCAAAAATGCAACAATACATAATTTGATTCCGGCAGATGTATCGGTGCAAGGACTTCCGTCCTACGTTGAAAATATTTTACAAAATGTAATTTCAAATGCGATAAAATTTGCAAAATCAAATAGCCCTCATGTAGTAAGCTTAAGTGCTGAAAAAATTGACGACTATGTGGTAATAACAGTTAAAGACAATGGCTCTGGCATAGATTTGGATAAAAATAAAAACAAGATTTTTGGGATGTATAAAACCTTTCATGAACAGCCTAATTCTAGAGGAATAGGCTTATATATCGCAAAAAATCAAATAGAGGCAATGAATGGAAAATTTAAAATAGAAAGTAAATTAGGGGTAGGAACCACTTTTAAAATTTATCTAGATGATTGTAATTAAATCCATATTTATAATCGACGACGATTCCATTACTGTTTTCGGAATTAAAAAATTATTATCCTCTGTCGTTATTTGCGATCATATTACTTCTTTCAAAAATGGTAAAGACGCTATTCAGCTCATAAAATCAAAAATCACCAAACCCGAAGAGCTCCCTGATGTTATATTTTTAGATTTAAATATGCCTGTTATGGATGGCTGGGGATTTTTAGATGTAATTATTGCACTCCCCATAAAAAAAATGATCACCATAAACATTGTTACCTCATCGATAAGCAACAGCGATAGACAAAGAGCAATGACCTATAAACTCAAAACGCAACATAGACTTACCTACAATACAAAGCCTTTGAATAAAGAAGAAATTTTAAAAATAACTAGCACTTCATAACAAGACATTAATTTTTGATTATTTTTGAGCTTACATATTTTAAGAGTCTAATTTACTTTTTAAATTAATTAAACCTATTTTAAGTTTAATCAATTTAAAAGTTAGACTTTTAAAAAAAGATAAATCTCAAAATCCATGAAACTTTTTCAAGCCCTTTTTTTATTGCTCTTTTTCATTTCTTGCGAATCTAAAAAAGAAAACGAAACAACAGCATATATCACACAATTCGAAATTTCAGAGGGGAAAGAAACTGCTACATACACCGAAACTATTGACTTCTATATTCAACTAGCTAAAAAATTTCCTGAAATTAATATTCAGACCATTGGTGAAACCGATAGCGGATTTCCACTTCACTTGGTTACTTTTAACTTAGATAGCGAATTCAATTTTAAAAAAATTCGAGAAAACAAAACAATTATCCTTATTAATAATGGTATTCACCCTGGAGAAAGTGATGGCATCGACGCTACCATGTTACTGTTTAGGGATATGGCTGAAAAAAAAATAAATGCTCCAGAAAATACGGTGATAACTACCATACCTATCTATAATGTTGGCGGGGCATTAAACAGAAATACTGCGACAAGAGCTAATCAAAACGGACCCGAATCTTACGGGTTTAGAGGTAACGCTCAAAATTACGATTTGAACAGAGATTTTATCAAGTCAGATACAAAAAACGCTAAGACCTTTGCTTCCATATTTCATTTAGTAAAACCAGATGTTTTTATTGATAACCATGTAAGTAATGGTGCAGACTACCAATATACATTGACACACTTATTTACCCAACACAACAAATTAGGTTTAGATTTAGGGGAATACCTTCATACAGAATTGATGCCTAAATTAGAAAAAGGTCTTTTAGACGTAAAATGGGACATCACACCTTATGTCAATGTTTTTAATAGTGTACCTGAAGACGGATTTTCGCAGTTTATGGATCATCCGAGATATTCTACGGGCTATACTACCTTATGGAACACCTTAGGCATGATGGTAGAAACGCATATGCTAAAACCTTATAAAGATAGAGTTGAAGGAACCTATGAACTCATGAAACAAATGATTTCGATTACAGAGACCGACGGGCAACGCATCAAAGAATTACGAGCAAAAAGTCATCAGGAACTATTAGAATTAAAAGAATACCCTTTAGCTTGGGAATTAGACACTACCCAAGTAAGTACTTTAAATTTTAAAGGGTTTGAAGCCGACACCATTCTAAGCGAAGTAACTGGCTTTCCTCGCCTTAAATATGACAGAAACAAACCATTTACAAAAAAAGTAGCCTATCAAAATTACTTTAAACCAGCACAGCATGTAAGCATCCCTAGTGGGTATCTCTTAAAAAAAAGCAACTATAAAATAATAGACCTACTTACTAAAAATGAAATTCTATTCACCCGTTTTTTAAAAGATACTATTTTAGAAGTTGAGTCCTATAAAATCGAGGATTTCAAAACGCGACAAAATAGCTATGAAGGCCATTATCTGCATTATGACACCAAAGTTTCGACAACGACCAAAAAAGTACAATTTCATCAAGGCGATATTTTTATAGCCACTCAGCAAGCAGGTATTAGATACCTTCTAGAAACCTTAGAACCCTCAGCGATAGATTCTTTTTTTAATTGGAATTTTTTCGATACCATATTGCAACAGAAAGAAGGTTTTTCGCCCTACGTTTTTGAAGATATTGCCTTAGAATTATTACAAAAAAATAGCTTATTGAAAGAAGCCTTTGAGCTTAAAAAAGTAAGCGATGAAAGTTTTAAAAACAATTGGTATGCGCAATTAGCCTTTATTTACGAGCATTCTGATCATTACGAACCTGCTCATTTACAATACCCTGTGTATCGATCAATGAATCCGATTTACATGGAAGAAGTAAAAAACTAATCGTCAAATAAAATTTTAATATTGGTGTAAGAGTTCTCCAGTGCTTTGGCTATTTTATTAGGTCCTTTCCAACGTACTTTTTCGATGCCCTCATCAGCTTGACCAATCAGTTCGCCCTTATAGGCTGTTTTCATAGCATACCAATGAACTTCCTTGAGTTTGTAATCACCATTTCTTTTAAAAATATGGTAAGTGGTCATTAATATATTTTCAATTTTCAGTCCTTTTACACCGGTCTCCTCTTCAACCTCTCGTAAGGCACATTCTTCTAATGTTTCTCCTTTATCTAATTTTCCCTTAGGGAGATCCCATTTATTGTTTCTATAAATAAACAAAACCTTCCCTTCTTTATTGGTGACTACGCCACCCGCCGCAACCACTAGAGGAATTTTTTTAGTAAATTTATTCAGAATCTCTTCGTTATTAGGATGATATATATAGGCTACAGCTACTTTATTTTTAGCAAGTAGATGAATAGCTTCCTTTATTGATTTCTGATTCAATAAAAAATATTTGTTATTAGCTATGTCAGAGAGTTTATTTGTCAAAATCAACTGAGCCTCATTAACAAAAACTTTATACATTTGCATTATGGTTTTAAACAAAGACAACGCTAAAAAAACGGCAGAGCTTCTATTGCAAATTAATGCAATTAAGTTGAATCCTGAAAATCCTTTTTCATGGGCTTCAGGTTGGAAATCTCCTATTTATTGTGATAACAGAATTATACTGTCTTATCCACCTATTAGAAATTATGTTCGGGAAGAAATGGCAAAGCAAGTAGAACACCTATATGGCAAACCAGATGTCATCGCCGGTGTAGCTACTGGAGCCATAGGAATTGGTATGTTAGTTGCCGACTATCTAGGCCTTCCCTTTATATATGTGCGTCCTGAAGCAAAATCGCACGGAAGGCAAAATAAAATAGAAGGAGCATTAGAAAAAAATCAGACCGTTGTTGTCATCGAAGACTTAATAAGTACAGGCAATAGTAGTCTAAATGCCGTAAAAGCCCTAGAAGAATCAGGTGCAAAAGTAAAGGGAATGCTTGCCATTTTCACCTATGGCTTTGATATTGCTACTGAAAACTTTAAAAATCATAAGGTCGAATTACACACCTTAAGCGATTACGATCACCTGATACAACAAGCATCAGATACTCATTATATAAAAGAAGAACAATTTAAAACTTTGCTAGAATGGAAAGCGAATCCATCAGCATGGCAACAATAGAATTATGCATATAGAAACTCCAAAAAAAATAATTGCAAAAAGTCAGCAAGAAGTCTATAATTTTTTGATTGATGTAAAAAATTTTGAACACTTAATGCCCGAAAATATTAGCAAATTCGAAGTCATTAGCGAAGAACGCTTTCTTTTTGCTTTAAAAGGAATGCCTGAAATTGTTTTACAAAGAAAAGAAATGGTTCCTCACACTAAGGTTGTTTTAGGCGCTGCAAGTGAAAAATTACCTTTTACCTTAACTGCCACTATTATAGAAATAGCCGCGAATGAAACTGAGGTTGTGCTAAGTTTTGAAGGGGAATTTAATGCCATGATGGCCATGATGATTAAAAATCCGATTACCAATTTTATGGGTACTTTGTCAGATAATTTGCAAAAGGTTTAATACATCAATCTTATTTCCTTTAAATCGTAGTCTTCAATCAACTGATCTTCAACTTCTACTTCTAGTTTTCCATCCTCAGAAACACTTCTGATGATCCCTACAAAAAGTTGGTTCGTTGCTACTTTGCCAAATGTTGATGGCTTGTCTTTTTTAAAGAGAACGTTTAAATAAGCCTCTTTTAAGGACTCCTTTTGCCCGTTTTTTAGTCTTGTGAATAGTTGCTCTAAATTTTTAGCAATGGCGATTAATATTTCGTCCAAGTCAAAGGCTTTGCCTTTTAGTAAGTGCAGCGAACTAACCTTTGGCAAAGAATTAAATTGGGTCTGATTTACGTTTAAGCCAATTCCGATGATTGAAGTGGTGATTTTTTGACCCGAAAGCATGTTTTCAATTAAAATACCACAAATTTTGGAATTTCCTGACAAAATGTCGTTAGGCCATTTTATACTTAAATCAGGTATTTCCAAGTCTTTTAGCGCATGGTAAATCGCCAAGGAAACTGTAATATTTAAATAAAAATGATCTTGCGTAAACAAGGCTTCATGATGTTTTAAAATACTGGATGTTAGGTTCTTACCTTTTTCTGATTGCCAACTTGACCCCATCTGCCCTTTCCCTTCTAGCTGTTCTTTTGCTACTACTACAGTAAAATCGGCAAGTGTTCTACTCTTACTTAATTTTTTTAGGTAAACATTTGTAGATGCTGTGGCATCAAGTTTGATTAAATGCATGTGTTAACTATTCTATAAATCTTCAATCTTATTACCCAAAACAATAGTTAAAAAAACAAAAATATAATAACTTTGCAAAATTAAATTTTTTTAATGCAGAAAAAGCAAGCGAGCGTAGATGAGCTCATAAGTGTTATTCTTGAAGGAATAGAAGAAGTAAAGGGCAATAATATTAATATACTTGATTTAAGAAAAATTGAGAACACCGTTTGCGACTATTTTATCATTTGCAACGGAACTTCAAATACTCACGTAAATGCAATAGTTGGCTCAATTCAAAAAACAGTCAGCAAAAGCATTAAGGACAAACCTTGGCACGTAGAAGGTTCAGAGAATTCAGAATGGATTTTAATGGATTACGTCAATGTAGTGGTGCATGTTTTTCAAAAACACGTAAGGGAATTTTATGACATAGAAGGACTTTGGGGAGATGCAAAAGTAACGGTAATCGAAAATAGCATTAAATAAGAAAAAAAAATAATGGCGAAAGAAAATAATACAAGTCCTAAAAAACCAAAGTTTAACTCTTGGTGGATTTATGGAATTATAGCAATTTTATTAATTGGCTTCCAAATATTTAGCAGTACTAATTTATCTAGTACTGAAAAAACAACAACATCAAAGCTGCAAGATTACTTAAGAAACGGGGATGTTTCTAAGATTCTTATTGTAACAAACACAAGACAAGCAAAAGTTTTTTTAACAGAAGAAGCTTTAACGAAAGATGTTCATAAAACAGCAGCGAACAAGCCCTTTGGCATGTCTGGGACGGAAACGCCACAATACGTGCTCGATTATGGAGACCCTCAGAATTTTGAAAACGATATTAAAAGCATCAAAGCTGAGAACAATTTAGATACGGTTATAGATTATACCACAGAATCGAATGTATTTGGCGATATATTATTGAGTATTTTACCTTTTGTTTTAATTATCGGTATTTGGATCTACTTAATGCGAAGAATGTCTGGCGGTGGCGGAGGCGGTGCTGGTGGCCAAATTTTCAATATTGGAAAATCTAAGGCAAAACTTTTTGATGAAAAAACAGATACAAGAACTTCTTTTAAAGATGTTGCCGGTTTGGAAGGTGCTAAGGAAGAGGTCGAAGAAATTGTAGATTTTTTAAGAAATCCTGACAAATACACTTCTTTAGGAGGTAAAATCCCAAAAGGAGCTTTATTAGTGGGCCCTCCGGGTACCGGTAAAACGCTTTTAGCTAAAGCGGTTGCTGGCGAGGCAAAAGTGCCTTTCTTTTCATTGTCTGGTTCAGATTTTGTGGAAATGTTTGTAGGGGTTGGAGCCTCAAGAGTGCGTGACCTATTTAAACAAGCAAAAGACAAATCTCCTGCCATCATCTTTATTGATGAGATCGATGCCATTGGTAGAGCAAGAGGAAAAAATAATATGACAGGCTCTAATGATGAGCGTGAAAATACCCTAAATCAGTTGCTAACTGAAATGGACGGTTTTGGCACCAACACTAATGTAATTGTCTTAGCTGCTACGAACAGGGCCGATGTTTTAGATAAAGCCCTGATGCGAGCTGGTCGTTTCGACAGACAAATTTATGTGGATTTACCGGACATTAGAGAACGTAAAGAAATTTTTGAGGTACACTTACGCCCCATCAAAACAGCAGAAACTTTAGATTTAGATTTTCTTGCGAAGCAAACACCAGGTTTTTCTGGAGCAGATATCGCTAATGTTTGTAATGAAGCCGCACTTATAGCCGCTCGTAAGGAGAAAAAAGCGGTGACGAAACAAGACTTTTTAGATGCCGTAGATAGAATTGTAGGTGGTCTGGAGAAGAAAAATAAAATTATTACCCCAGGAGAAAAAGAAACTATTGCTTATCATGAAGCTGGCCATGCCACCGTGAGTTGGATGCTCGAGCATGCAGCGCCTTTGGTAAAGGTCACCATTGTCCCAAGAGGACAGTCCTTAGGAGCAGCTTGGTATTTGCCAGAAGAGCGCCTTATCGTTAGACCAGACCAAATGAAAGACGAAATGTGTGCTACTTTAGGAGGCCGAGCAGCCGAAAAGGTTATTTTCAATAAAATATCTACAGGAGCACTAAGCGACTTAGAAAAAGTAACGAAGCAAGCAAGAGCCATGGTGACCATTTATGGTTTAAATGACAAAATAGGTAATTTAACCTATTACGATTCTTCAGGTCAAGATTCTTACGGATTCTCTAAACCGTATAGTGAGGAAACAGCTCGGACCATCGATCAAGAAATTTCTATATTAATTGAAGAGCAATACAAAAGAGCTGTTGAGCTTCTAGAAAACCACAAAGACAAACTTACTACCTTAGCTACGCGTTTATTAGAAAAAGAAGTTATCTTTAAGGATGATTTAGAAAAGATTTTCGGCAAAAGGCCTTTTGAAAAAGATGTGGCTGAAGAAGCTGCTGCGAAAGCTGAAGAAAACTCAAAATTGGAAGAAGAACAAAATAGTAACATGGAGCCAACAAAAGAATAAATAGTATTTTTGAATTTTAAATAAATGGGGTTATTCGAGAAACTCTTTAGAGGAGGTAAAAAAAAGGTTTCCACAGAAACTGACGATACTAGAGGCGTTCATATGCCCGATCTCGATATTCCTGCTGATGAAAAATTCACTATTTATTTCAAAAAAAATGGAGGTAAATTCATTTATTGCGTCGATTTCCAAGACGTCAGGCAAGCGTTAAGCGATATTATTGAAGAAAATAATTGGAAAGAAATGGCTTTTTTCGCTATGGACGAAAGGCTACAAGCTAAATTTTCTAAAGAAGCCATTTCTTTTACTGACAAGAATACCGAGTCTGGAATATTTTTTACGACCTGTGAGCATCTAGTCGCTCAAAATGGATCTATATTGATATGCTCGAATCAATTGCGAGAAAAAAAATTAGATGAATTACCAGATAATTTTATAGTTTTTGCGACCACAAGTCAACTCGTATCCTCTATTGGAGAAGGTTTAAAAAAAATCAAGAAAAAACACCAAAACGGCATTCCATCGAATATTACAACGATTAAACATTTTCAAAACGCAAAAGAAAATAAAAACGATTTTCTAACCTACGGTAGTAGTTCTAAAAATTTGTATCTTATACTTTTGGAAGATTTATAGAATGGGAGAAGTTTTTAGGAGGTTGATTACAGGTATTGTTTATGTAGTGCTTTTGCTTTCCGCCATATTTTTAAGTTCTGATGCTTTTGATTTCTTATTTATGGCTTTTGGCTTAGCTTGTTTGTACGAGTTTAAAAGAATGACACATCTAAAAGGCTACTATATTTTTGCCGCTTATCTCACCCTGTGGTGGATCTTTATACACTTACTTCATGGGTATAACTACAGCGCCTCGGTAATAAACGTTTTGATGTTCATTACCATAACGATTAATACTATTTTGTTATTCTACTTGTTTTCAAAAAAAGAAATAAAGTACAACACGCTACAAAAGTTCCTTATCGGCCTTTTTTATATCGGTGGGGGGTGTATCTTTTTGACCATGATTCCTTACCAAAATAATACTTTTGCTAAATTATTAATCATGGGCTTTTTTATCCTGATCTGGGTAAATGATTCTTTTGCTTATTTGGTGGGAAAAACCATAGGAAAAAACAAACTATTTCCAAGGGTATCTCCTAAAAAAACATGGGAAGGAACTATTGGTGGATTAGTATTTGCACTCATTGCGGCTTATTTTATCGCTCAATATGAAACTAGTTTAACACTTCAACAATGGCTTATACTAGCCTTGATTATTGTAATCTGTGGTAGTGTTGGCGATTTGTTAGAATCGAAATTTAAAAGAGATGCCGGAGTAAAAGACAGTGGGGCTATATTACCTGGACATGGTGGAATGCTAGATCGCTTGGATAGTCTTGTTTTTGCTGCACCCTTTGTATACCTAACCTTAAATATATTTAATTATGTTTCATAAAGAAGGACAAAAAATTATTTTAATTAGCTTTTTTCTTGCAGCTATAGTCATTCTTGCAGCTAATTATTTCATACCAGTTTTTTGGCTTAAAATGGCCATACAACTAATAGCACTTGCTTTTTTAATTATTGTTTTGCAATTTTTTAGAAACCCTACAAGGAAAGTACATAAAGATTTTAATGAAATTCTAGCTCCAGTTGATGGTAAAGTTGTCGTGATAGAAGAAGTTGAAGAAAACGAATATTTCAAAGGCAAACGTAAACAAGTATCTATTTTTATGTCACCTATTAACGTGCATGTTACTAGATATCCTGCCAGTGGACAAATAGTGTATTCAAAATATCATCCTGGGAAGTATTTAGTGGCTTGGCATCCTAAGGCTAGTGAGGAAAATGAACGCACAACTATTGTAGTGAAAACACCAAAATTTGGCGAAATTCTATACCGACAAATTGCAGGAGCATTAGCGAGAAGAATCGTTAACTATGCAGAAAAAGGAGACAGTGTTCATCAAGGTGACGATGCTGGTTTTATAAAGTTTGGTTCAAGAGTAGATTTATTCTTACCTTTAGATTGCGCAATTACAGTTAAGCTAAATCAAAAAGTTGTAGGCGCAAAAACATGTATAGCAAGTATTGTAAAAAATGAAGATGCCTGAAAAACTGGAGAAGGACTTTGTAAAAGCGGTTAGTTTTATGAACAACTACACCGAAGCGCTCCCTGCAGATTTGCTTTTAAAGTTATACGCGTACTATAAAATAGCCAACGAAAACTTTGATAATCCAGGCAGTAGAACGCCACTTATTAATGCGTTTAAAGCCAATGCTTTATTTCAAGCAAAAAACTTATCTAGAAAAGATGCGATGAAGAAATACATCGCCTTAGTCAAAAAAGAATTCATCGATAAGCAATAATTTCTATAGTGTTTTTTTAAATCTTCCGAGTATTTTAGTGCGGGTAAAATACTGGGCGGCCCATGCTGATCCTAAAAAGTAAAAAAGAATCAGGTAACTTCCATATGGTATAAACTGATTTAAGCCAAACCAATTACCAGTAATACCTATAAAAATTACGCCTAACAAAGCCCTAAAAAGCTCAAGGTATTTTGCATACTTATTCCCATCCATCAACAAAGTGTAGGAGAATATTCCAAAAAACAGAAAAGCTCCGTAGGCTAATAATCCTTGAAAACCAATAGCACTATAATTATAAAACATAAATAATAGGAATACTAAATGCATTAGCATTTGCAGTATGATATAGAGTTGA
This sequence comes from Cellulophaga sp. Hel_I_12, assembly GCF_000799565.1. NCBI lineage: Bacteria > Pseudomonadati > Bacteroidota > Flavobacteriia > Flavobacteriales > Flavobacteriaceae > Cellulophaga > Cellulophaga sp. Hel_I_12. Next base: position 3,497,957 of record NZ_JUHB01000001.1, on the reverse strand, counting down.
AAGGAAAAAGTTGCTGGTGTTTCATAGCGTTTAAAATTATATACATCTTCAATAATTGTAACAGGGTATTTAGCCACGACGTCTTTTGGCCTCCATCCCGTGGGCATAAACCATATTCTTATTTTATCGTAATAGCTATTCGTACGCCAAGCATCTTTAAACAATTGAGCAAAATGTTGAAAATTTATAAAGAAAGGGTTCCATGTATTTGCAGGTTTTAGAATTCCAAATTGAGGCGGCACCTCATCCAATTCTTCCTGAAATGTACCAAAAAGTCGATCCCAAATAGAAAGTATTTGCCCTAAGTTTTTGTCAATATATTCTGGATTAATCGCATGATGTACTCTATGTTGTGAAGGGGTCACAATTACGTATTCTAACCAACCCATTTTACCGATATGCTTGGTATGGTACCAAAATTGGGCAAATAAATGAACAGGAGCTAAAATTGCAATGACCTTATAAGGAACTCCCAATACAGCCGCAGGAATCAATAAAATAGAAAAATACCCTATAAGGTTTGAAATAGGCTGGCGTAAGGCACAAGACAAGTTAAATTCTTCACTACTGTGGTGAATTACATGTTGATTCCAAAAAATATTAATTTTATGGCTTAAACGATGATTCCAATAGCCTGCAAAGTCAATGATTATAAAGGCAAGCAACCAAACCAACCAAGTAGCCTTAATTGTCGTTACTGCTAAATACTCATATAAAAAGGGGTAACTAACCACAACCAAGGCTAAGCCTAATGAATCTTTTACAATGTTTGTTAAGCCAGAACTGATACTCGAAACAGTATCTAGCACTTTATAGGTTTGCTTTTTAACAAAATAACCATAGCTTATTTCTATCACCAATAAAACGATAAAAAAAGGAATGGCATAAAGTAAAGCATTAGCATAGGTTTCCATACAACACAATTTAAACAAGTACTATAGAATAGCGAATTAAAATAGCTATTAAAGATACAAAAATGTACTAGGAAAGTCTCAATAAAAAATTACCAATCAATAGGCCTGTAATCTTTCAAAAATTTACCACACCAGTGTTTTCCTGTATTAATACCATCTATTAATGGATCTAAAACACGTGCAGCTCCATCAACAATATCTAAAGGAGGTTGAAAATCATGTACTTCTTGTTTCTTTTTAGATAATTCCGCAGGATCTTCATCGGTTACCCAGCCCGTATCCACAGCATTCATAAAGACACCGTCTGTTGCAAAATCTAAAGCAGAGGTATGGGTCATCATATTTAAAGCTGCTTTTGCCATGTTGGTATGCGGATGCCGATCTTCTTTGTAAAATCGATGAAATTTGCCTTCCATCGCCGATACATTAATGATGTGCTTTTTACCTGTATTTTCTTTTCGCATTAAACGCGAAAGTCGGTTGCACAAAACAAAAGGAGCTACAGCATTTACGAGTTGCACCTCTATCATTTCAGGCGTTTCTATTTCGCCTAGCTTAAGTCTCCAGCTATTGGTTTTTCGCAAATCTACTTGTTGTAAATCAGCGTCTAATTGTCCCTCTGGGAAGACTTCTTTGGTAGACAGTGAGTTATCAAAACTATAGGGAATCTGTGATAATTTTGCCGATGCACGGATCCCAATTCCAGGTTCTGGCGCGTGCCAAGTAACGGCTAAGGTATTATTTTGTTGGCTTGAGGTATTTTTGCCTAGGGTGTTTAATTCATTTAAGCAATACAAGTGGTCCTTTAATACTTGTTGCGCAGCTTTTGGCATATCGGCAACAGCTAGTTCTTCATTTCTCATTAAATGCTGATAAAAACCAGCGGGCCTGCGAACAGTTTGTGCTGCATTATTTATTAAAATATCTAAGCGATCATACTGTTGTTCTATAAAATTACAGAAAATTTCCACACTCGGAATATGACGCAAATCTAAACCGTGAATTTTAAGGCGATGCCCCCATTTCGAAAAATCATCTTCTTGAGAAAATCGCAAAGCAGCGTCTACAGGGAATCTTGTGGTCGCAACGACAGTGGCTCCAGAACGCAATAAAATTAAGCTAATGTGGTAGCCAATTTTTAAACGAGAACCGGTTACAATGGCCACCTGCCCCTCCAAATCGGCCGTTTGAAAACGTTTGGCGTAATTAAAATCACCACAATCTTGACACATGCTGTCATAAAAATGATGCAACTTTGTATATACCGTTTTGCAGACATAACAATTTCTTGGAGATTCTAATTCTTGCTCCTCCAAAGATTTTAATTTTGGGGCTTCTAATAAAATGGGTGCTTTAAAAACTACAGCTTCACGAGCACTTCTGATACCTGTTTCTTTACGTGCATGCTTGTCGCGCTCTATCATTTTGCGTTTAGCAATTTTTTCAGCATCTTTTTTAGATTGCTTGAAGGCGTCACGATCAGGTCTTGACAACCTGCCCGCCGCTTTTAACAGCGCTACACGGTTTTCTTCGGATAGTGCTAAAACAATATGAGAGGCGTCAACTAATTTTTCAAGTGTACGAATACATTTGTCAATCTCTTCTTGACTAATTTTTTCCTTAGTCTCCTCCCCCATTTCGTTTGATGTGTCAGAATCCATATACCCAATTTCCTTTTGATAAAACGATGCAAATGTACGGCTTAAATAAGCTGTTTTTTATAATTGTTTTTGGTTTAGAAGTAACAAATTTTAGCACTTCATGTATAGCATAAGTCCAGAGAAGAACCTAGGGCATCCGTAGTTCTTAATCCCTAATGCTCCGTTTTCAAAGTGCTTTTGCTAGTGAAGCTACTGAACCTGATCTTACCTTGACACTTCGAAACACCTTTTTTATGCCTAAACTAAAAGTCGCTTGTGCTATACCACCTTTGTCTCCAATACTTTTTTACCCTCTAAATAGCCGATCATCAGGTCTCCTGAATTCACTTTTCCCACACCAAGAGGCGGTGTACCCGTTAAAATAATATCCCCAACATTCAAGGTCATAATCGATGAAACATAGACCAGTAGATCGGTTAATTTGGTAATCATATGGCTACTATTGCCATTTTGAACTTCAACACCATTTACTTCAAAAGAAAAATTGATATTATCTACATCAGCAAAATCAGCTATTGGATAAAAAAAACCTATAGGGGTTGCCCCATCAAAACCTTTTGCTAAATCCCAAGGACCTTGCAAGGCTTTACTTGCCACCAGTACATCTTTAGCCGTTAAATCATTTGATAAGGTAACTGCATCAATAAAGTCTAGGGCATTTTGGAGCTCAGCATTTTTACAGGTTTTACCAATTCTAAAAGCCAATTCGGCCTCATACCAAACCTCCCTCGAAAAAGTAGGCAAAACCAAATCTTTATTATCCTCCAAAAGCGTGGTATCGGCTTTGGTAAATATAATCGGAACGACTTTTTCCGATGGCATTTCACGCACATCTGTCACGTAATTTTTGCCGATAGCGATTATTTTCATTTTTTTTGAATCGTTGTTTTTTTAAAAAAATTAAACGAAGAACTTTCAACACCTTTAAAATTAAAGCATAAGTTCTAGGTTCTTGGCTTTTGACTCTTGACTTTCAACATTGGCCTTTCGCCTTTTGACTTTTTCCTAAAACCCAAAAACAGAATTTTTTTAGTTCCCCTTTGGGCGTTGCACTGAGTACAGTCGAAGTGGGATAGCTGGCTTTCAGCCTATCTTAAACTCGCCAAACTCTTTTCTAAGGTTTCAATTTTAGCCTGAGCATCATCTTGCTTTTGATGTTCTATAGCAATCACCTGTTCTGGTGCGTTACTCACAAAGCGTTCGTTAGACAGCTTTTTTTGAACGGAAACTAAAAATCCTTTGGTATATTTTAGTTCTTCTTCGATTTTCTTAATTTCTGCTTCAATATCAATAGCGCCAGCAATCGGAATAAAATATTCGTTGCTTTTTACTCTAAACGACAAAGCGCCCTCAACGGCTTCAGTAACATAAGAAATAGCCGAAATATTCGTTAATTTTTTAATCACTTCATCCCAATCTTGAGCTATCGACCCTTCATTTAACACCGATAGGCTTAAATACTCCTTCATTGGAATATTTTTTTGTTTTCTGATGGTTCTAACTCCTGCAATTACTTCAGCAGCGTAGTCGAATCCTGAAATTAAAGCATCGGATACGGGCTGGGCTAATGGCCATTTGGCCACTACTAAAGCTTCTGCTGGCGTACGTTCTTTAATATGCTGCCAAATTTCTTCTGTTATAAATGGCATATAGGGGTGCAATACTTTTAAATTATTTTCGAAAATAGCAATCACTGCATCAAAGGTAGTTTTATCAATAGGTTGCTGATAGGCTGGTTTTACAATTTCTAGTAAGGTCGAACTATAATCATCCCAAACCAATTTATAAATAGACATTAAGGCATCCGAAATACGGTATTTACTAAAGTGATCTTCAATGTCTAAAAGTGTTTGGTTAAACTTTGAATGGTACCATTCGATGCCTAATTTCGCAGCTTCTGGTTGCGGAAGATCAGCTACTTCCCACCCCTTTACGAGTCGGAAACCGTTCCAAATTTTATTGGCGAAATTTTTTCCTTGCTGGCATAAGGCTTCATCAAACATTAAGTCATTCCCAGCGGCAGCACTTAATAACAAACCAACACGAACACCATCTGCACCGTAGGCTTCAATGAGGCCTAATGCATCAGGTGAATTTCCTAAAGATTTAGACATTTTCCTTCCTTGCTTATCACGAACCAAACCCGTTAAATATACATTCTCAAAAGGTGGTTTATCGCGGTATTCATAGCCTGAAATAATCATTCGGGCCACCCAGAAAAACAGAATATCAGGCCCTGTAACTAAATCATTCGTAGGGTAATAGTATTCAATTTCTTTATTTTCTGGTTCTAAAATTCCGTTAAAAACACTAATAGGCCATAACCAAGAAGAAAACCAAGTATCAAGTGCATCTTCATCTTGCTTTAAATTTTCCGCTAAAAGCGCGGTGTTTCCTGTTTTTAGCTTTGCTTTCTCCAGGGCTTCTTCTTTACTTTCTGCCACTACAAAATCTTCGGCACCTTCGCCGTAGTAATAGGCCGGAATTTGCTGTCCCCACCATAATTGACGAGAAATATTCCAATCGCGAATGTTTTCCATCCAATGACGATAGGTGTTTTCGAACTTTTTAGGAAATAGCTTTACCTCATCTGTTTCTAATACGGCTTGAATGGCTGGCTTTGCCAAATCTTCCATTTTCAAAAACCACTGATCTGACAATCGTGGCTCAATAACGGCTTTGGTACGCTCCGAAGTTCCTACTTTATTTAAATGGATTTCGGTTTTTACTAAAAACCCTTTTTCTTCTAATTCTTTGGCTATTTCTTTGCGAACTACAAAGCGATCTTTTCCTTCATAATGCAAGCCATGATGATTTAAAGTGGCATTCGGGTTCAAAATATCAATAACTTCTAGCTGATGCTTCTCGCCAAGTGCCTTGTCGTTAATATCATGGGCAGGCGTTACTTTTAAACATCCTGTTCCGAATTCGATATCTACATACTCATCTTCAATTATGGGAATTACACGACCACTAATTGGAACAATGGCCTTTTTACCTCGTAAATGTGCATAACGCTCATCATTCGGGTTAATACAAATAGCAGTATCGCCTAAAATAGTTTCAGGTCTTGTGGTGGCAATGGTAAGCATCCCTGCCCCCAATGAGGTCGTTTTTTCATCTGCATCAACTACTTTGTAGCTGATGTAATATAAATTTCCTTGTTTTTCTTCGTAGATAACCTCTTCATCAGATAGGGTGGTAAGGGCTTCTGGATCCCAATTTACCATTCTAAACCCCCGATAAATAAGTCCTTTTTCATATAAATCCACAAAAACCTTAAGTACAGAAGCAGACATATTGTCATCTAAAGTAAATTTAGTTCTATCCCAATCGCAGGAACAGCCTAATTTTTTTAGTTGCTCTAAAATTACGCCTCCGTATTCATCAGTCCAATCCCAAGCATGTTTTAAAAATTCTTCACGTGTCAAATCTGCTTTATCAATCCCTTGTTCTTTCAGTTTTGCTACTACTTTTGCCTCTGTAGCTATCGACGCATGGTCTGTGCCCGGCACCCAACAAGCATTTTTGCCCATTAAGCGCGCTTTACGAATCAAAACATCTTGAATTGTATTGTTCAACATATGGCCCATATGCAATACTCCTGTAACATTTGGCGGTGGTATGACGATGGTATAAGGTTCTCTTTCATCGGGTGTAGAATGAAAGTACTTATGGGTCATCCAGTAATCATACCAACGTTTCTCTACTTTTTGCGGTTCATATATTGATGCTATTTCCATGTTTTGGTATAATTTTTGTAATTATTAGTTGTATCTTCTTGAGGGATCATTATCGTAAGTGCGTATAAAACTCCATTTAATTGCCTCTTGAAATACGAAACAAAAATAAGTAACGTTATTAGATAACAAAAGAATTTTGAGATTCAAGTGAAAAACTTTAATTTTGAATCTTACCCAAAACTCGAAATGATGAAAAAATTAGTACTAGTTTTATTTGTAGGATTATTGGCGATGAGCCTTAATGCACAAGAAAAATCAGCAAAAATCGAATTCAAATCGGATACTGTTGATTACGGTAATATCGAAAAAGGTTCAGATGGTCTTCGTGTATTTCAATTTACAAATACAGGAAATGCTCCATTAATTATTAGTAAAGTTAATTCTAGCTGTGGATGCACCATCCCAAAAAGCCCAGAAGGACCAATTTTACCTGGTAAAACAGGTGAAATTCAAGTAAAATATGATACCAATAGAGTGGGTCCCATTAGAAAAGCAATTACGGTTATTTCTAATGCTGACACCCCTACTGTGGTCTTAAAAATTAAGGGAGATGTTAAAGACGCGGTTGTCGTTCAATAACGAAATACCTTTAACGATTAGAAAAGCGCTAACGAAAGTTAGGGCTTTTTTTTTGCGCTACCCCTAAAGGTAAGAAAAGAGTTCTGATGGATAAAAGAAAAAAAATCAATGCTTTTAAAACGAATTCTTTAAAAAATCCTTGACCTTTTTAAAAAATAAAGTGAAACTGAAAATAAGTATTCTCTCTTATTGTTTTGTAGGGAATGATTCTGCATTTTTGTAAAAATATTAGCCTATGCCTGCGATTTCAAAGAAAGGTTTATCTATGCCAGAGTCACCCATCCGGAAATTGGTACCTTTTGCTGAGGCTGCCAAAAGAAAAGGCATCAAGGTTATTCATTTAAACATTGGTCAACCCGATATTAAAACACCTACGATTGCACTCGATGCTGTTAAAAACAATACCATTGAAATTTTAAGCTATAGCAAAACCGAAGGTTTTGATTCTTACCGACAAAAATTAGTTGAATATTACGCTTCGCATCATATTCATGTGAGCGAACAGGATATATTAGTAACCACAGGAGCATCAGAAGCTTTATCTTTTGTTATTGGAAGCATTGCAGATAACGACGAAGAAATTATAGTTCCAGAACCCTTTTATGCCAATTACAATAGCTTTTCTATTGCTTTTGGAGCCACAATAGTCCCTATTCCCTCATCAATTGAAACAGGTTTTGCACTTCCTAGTATGGCTTCCTTTGAAAAAGCAATTACACCGAAAACCAAAGCTATTTTAATCTGTAACCCCAATAACCCAACGGGTTATTTATATACTCAAAAAGAAATTCATCAATTAGCGCAGCTTGTTAAAAAGCACGATTTATTTTTTATCGTTGATGAAGTTTATCGTGAGTTTGTCTACGATGGCAAAAAGCATTATTCCGTTTTAGAAGAGAAAAATTTAGAAGAACACGCTATTGTGATTGATTCTGTATCAAAACGTTACAGTATGTGTGGTGCAAGGATTGGCTGTGTGGTTTCTAAAAACAAAAACCTAAAAGACACGGTGCTTAAATTTATGCAAGCTAGGTTGTCGCCTCCTACTTATGCCCAAATTGCCAGTGAAGCTGCTTTAAATACGCCAAAAAGTTATTTTGAAGAAGTTCTTGAAGAGTATTCGGATAGAAGAAATCTTATGATCCATGAATTACAAAAAATACCAGGCGTTAAAGTTGTAGCTCCACAAGGTGCTTTTTATTGCATAGTTGAACTACCCGTTAAAAATTCTGATACCTTTGCACAATGGCTTTTAGAAGATTTTAGCATGTGTAATGAAACGCTTATGGTTGCCCCTGCCGCTGGATTTTACGCTACCAAAGGCCTAGGCCAAAATCAAATCAGAATTGCCTACGTACTTGAAAAACAAATATTAAAAAGAGCAGTTCATATTTTAAGTGAAGCGCTTAACACTTATAAGGTCCATGAAAATTCAGCAGCAAGTATCTCTAAAGAAATATAACAGTTTTGGTATCGATGCTAAAGCAGCTTTCTTTTGTGAAATAAATACGATCGAAACCTTAGCAAAAGCTTTACAGCTGGCAGCATATCCTACTAAATTTATACTCGGTGGTGGTAGCAATATGTTACTAACTAAAGATATTGATGCTTTGGTGCTACACATTAACCTAAAGGGTAAAAAAATTAGTACCGAAACTGACGATTACGTTGTTATTGAAGTAATGGCTGGCGAAAATTGGCATGACTTGGTTTTATGGACCTTAGAAAATGATTTCGGTGGCTTAGAAAACATGTCATTAATCCCAGGAAATACAGGAACTTCTCCCATACAGAATATTGGTGCCTATGGCGTAGAGTTAAAAGATGTTTTTGTGAGCTGTGAGGCTATGAACATAAGCAATCAAAAAATAAAAACATTTAGTAAAACAAAATGCGCGTTTGGTTACAGAGAATCGTACTTTAAAAATGAAGGCAAGGGAAAATACATCATCACTTCTGTAGCCTTAAAACTAACCAAGAAAAATCACAGTCTAAATACCTCTTATGGATCAATAGATACCGAATTAGTAAAAAATAATATTACAAACCCCACTATTAAAGATGTTTCGAATGCTGTGATAGCCATCAGGAGTAGTAAACTTCCGGATCCAAAAGTTTTGGGAAACAGTGGTAGTTTTTTTAAGAACCCCATTATTTCAGAAGAAGAATTTAGTGTATTCTCGAAAAATAATCCAGATGCCCCTTTTTACCAAGTATCAAACAAGGAATTTAAAATTCCGGCTGGTTGGCTTATAGAGCAATGCGGCTTTAAAGGAAAAAGATTTGGGGACGCAGGAGTACATAAAAATCAGGCTTTAGTTCTCGTCAACTATGGCCAGGCTAGTGGGGCTGAAATTCTTGCTTTAGCCCATAAAATTATTGCTGCTGTTACTGAAAAGTTTAATATTTGTATCTTACCGGAAGTAAATATTATAAAATAAGCCTGATATCAAAAATATCAGGCTTATACCAAACCAAACTAACCAAAATTAAGATTGCGATAACCAGTCGCAACCTTATACTTATTTCTAATTCAAAATTGTAGCAATCAATTTTATACATTTGCGCTACATTTTAAATACGTAGAAAATTAAATTTTAGATTTTTTTAAATCGGTTTTTTATCATTTTTTTCATGAGCGCACCCTTACTTGAAAAACATATCATAGAGTTATTACAGGAACGTAATGAAAAAGCGATATCGCTTCTCTATGAAAATTACAGTGACACCCTATATGGTGTGGCTTACAAAGTGGTGAAAAACGAAGCCCTAGCCCAAGATGTTCTGCAAGAAAGTTTTGTGAAAATCTGGAAGAAGTCTGACACGTACGACCCTACAAAAGCAAAACTTTTTACGTGGCTTTTTAGAATTACCCGAAACACGGCTATCGACAAACTAAGAAGCGGAAAAACCAAACAAGATAAAGAAATCCAAATTGATGTTTCTGACGTATATAAGGTAGGCGTTGATGCAGTTAACCCTGATTTTATTGACATGCGAGAGAATCTATTAAAAATAGATTTAAAATATCAAATCGTATTGGAAGCCTTGTTTTTTGAAGGGATGACACAACAAGAAGCAAGTGAAGAATTAGATATTCCTCTAGGCACCATTAAATCTAGATTAAAAATTGGTTTAAGGGAATTGAGAAAAATTTACATAGAACCTACACTGCTTTTTTGGCTAACATTTTTAATGTTCTAATTATGATACAAGAAAAAATTAAACTGTTTTTAGATACTGATCTACTCGAAAAGTATTTATTGGGCACTACCACGAACTTAGAGTCTAACCAAGTAGAACGATACATAGCGATGTATCCAGAAGTACGCAAAACGTATAACGAACTACAAGAAAATTTAGAAGCGTTTGCAAAATCATATGCGATAAAAAGTCCAGACGGATTAAAAGAAAATATTCTATCTAAAATTAAAGCCCAGAATAAGACCAAGCGTAAATTTATGAATTACGCTATAGCCGCCAGTCTTGCGGCTATAGTATCGATAGGTGCTTCGTATTTCTTCTACACTCAAAATCTTAATTTACAGGAAGAAAATACGGTGGTCACGAATCAAATTAAGCTCTTGGAAGAGGATATGAAACAACGATTAGAAGATGTTAGAAATCAATTTATTGTCTTAAACAATCCACAGACTAAAAAATATACGGTTACAGGGAATATAAAAGCGAAAGATTTAAAAGCCGTAGCCTATGTAAATCCAGTAAAAAAGTTATCGTACATCAACGTACAAAATTTACCACAATTAAAAGAAGATGAATGTTTGCAAATGTGGGCAGAGGTAAATGGCAAAATGATTAACCTTGGGGTCATCAAAGAAGCTGGCACCAAAGACAACTTATTAGCCATGCCTTACGCAAAAAATGCTGTGGGGTATATCACCATTGAACCCAAGGGTGGCAATGATGCTCCAACCGTTGATAACATTGTTGCAAATATTACATTTTAACATAAGAACTGCTGTACTAATACCGAGTAAAAACAGTAGAATGTACTATCTTTGTACCAGATTTAAAACCTCGCAAACAGAAACAAAAATGAACATGCATTTGTTTCTTATACAGGGAATTAAATTTACAAAAAAATGTAACAGATGAAATTAGCACTCTTAACAATCGGATTATTAGCACTTGCATTCGCAGGGATAGCTATTAAAATTTGGGCAAAAAAAGAAGGAAAGTTTGCAGGCACTTGTGCTAGCCAAAATCCATTTTTAAATAAAGAAGGTGAAGCTTGTGGTTTTTGTGGAAAACAACCCGATGAACAAGACTGCAAAAAAGATACTGTCGCTTAAAAAGTATTATTTTTTTCCCTATATTATTCAAAAATTTGATTTGGACAAAAACCAAGATAAATTATTACATACTATTGCTAAGGCAAAGGCAGGGAATCAAATAGCATATAGTTCTTTATTAGATTCGTTCTGGGGTGATGTTTACAGCTTTCAGCTACTCCGCACTAAAAATGAAAATGATGCCGAAGATATTACGGTACAAACATTTTCTAAAGCCTTTGATAAACTGCACACGTATGATGAAAACTACTCATTTAAAACGTGGCTTATAACAATTTCAAAAAACATACACGTTGATTTAATTCGAAAGCGGAAAAATAATGTTTTTGAAAATTCGGATAATGGTTCTGAAGCCATAAAAAAGGTATTAGATGTGAGTCCGTCTGCAGAAGATCAACTGATTAGCGAACAAAACCTTACGACCTTATTACGTCATATTAAAAACTTAAAACCTCCTTACCAAAAGGTAATCAATCTTAGGTACTTCAATGAATTAAGCTATGCTGAAATTGCCCTAGCTTTAAATGAGCCTATTAACAATATTAAAGTAAAACTTCTAAGGGCCAAGAAATTACTAGCGGCAGCCATCAAAGCAACAAAATCGTAACCGTTTTTGTGTCGCTTTTAGGACGTAACAGAGCCATTGAGAACCTAAAATTGTTTGTATATTTGCATAAAAAAAACTGAGATGAGTAATTCTACTTTAGAAAGTATTGCACCGCCAAAAGGAAAACCAAAATGGTTACGGGTAAAGCTTCCAACAGGAAAAAAATACACCCAACTTAGAGGTTTAGTAGATAAATATAATCTGAATACCATTTGTACTTCTGGAAGTTGTCCTAATATGGGCGAATGTTGGGGAGAAGGGACCGCTACTTTCATGATTTTAGGAAATATCTGTACACGTTCCTGTGGCTTCTGTGGCGTTAAAACAGGCAGACCAGAAGCGCTAGATTGGGAAGAACCTGAAAAAGTGGCTCGCTCCATAAAAATAATGGGCATCAAGCATGCCGTCATCACCTCGGTAGATAGAGATGATATAAAAGACATGGGTTCTATTATATGGGCTGAAACGGTAAACGCCATACGGCGAATGAACCCCAATACTACGCTAGAAACCCTACTTCCTGATTTTCAAGGTATCGAATCGCATTTAGATCGTATTATAGCCGTTAAACCAGAGGTAGTATCACATAACATGGAAACTGTTAAAAGGTTAACGAGAGAGGTTCGAATTCAAGCAAAATACGAACGTAGCCTTGAAGTATTGCGGTATTTAAAGGATCAAGGCATCAACAGAACAAAATCTGGTATTATGTTGGGGTTAGGAGAATTAGAAGAAGAGGTGATCCAAACCATGCAAGATTTGAGAGATGTCAATGTAGACATTGTCACTATTGGACAATACCTACAGCCTAGTAAAAAACACTTACCTGTAAAAGAATTTATAACACCAGAACAGTTCAAAAAATATGAAGAAATTGGCCTAAAAATGGGATTCCGTCATGTAGAAAGTGGTGCTTTGGTAAGATCGTCGTATAAGGCACATAAACATATTAATTAAAACGAAAACATTTATTTGCCGCTATACCAAAAGGAAAATTACATTCTTATCACTAAAAATAAGGCAAATAGGTTAATTTTATATGAAACAACTAAATATTGGAATTAACGGTTTTGGAAGAATCGGGAGAACTTTAGTTCGTTTACTACAGGACCATCCAAACTTAAATGTAGTTGCCATTAATGATTTAGCTCATGTACAAACCATGGCTCATTTATTAAAATACGATAGTATTCATGGTGTTTTTCAGCCTACTATTTCGCAAACCGAAAAAAGCATCACTATTGGCTCTAATAAGCCCATAGCATTTTTAAATGAAAGTCATCCAGAAAAAATTCCTTGGGGGGCCTATGATGTTGATATTGTTGTAGAAGCTACTGGGAAATTTAAAACTCGAGATACCCTAGCTTGTCATATTCAAAACGGAGCAAAAAAAGTAATTTTATGCGTACCGCCAGATGACGACAGCATTAAAATGATAGTGATGGGAGTCAATCATCATCTTCTTAGCGCAGATGACGATATCATTTCAAACGCCTCCTGTACGACCAACAATGCAGCTCCGATGCTAAAAGTTATCAATGATTTATGTGGTGTTGAACAAGCCTATATAACTACCGTACACTCCTATACTACAGATCAAAGCTTGCATGATCAGCCACATAGAGATTTAAGAAGATCTAGGGCTGCAGGACAATCAATTGTGCCCACGACCACTGGAGCTGCTAAAGCATTAACTAAAATTTTTCCTGAATTAGATGGCTTGATTGGTGGGTGTGGTATTCGTGTGCCGGTGCCCAATAACTCCCTAACCGATATTACGCTTAATGTTAAAAAAGAGACTTCAATAACCGCCATAAACCAAGCCTTCAAGGAGGTTTCGGAAAATTCCTTAAAAAACATCCTTTTTTACACCGAAGATCCTATAGTTTCTATTGATGTGAACAATACTTGCTACTCTTGTACGTTTGATTCTTTGATGACTTCTGTAATCGGAAAAATGGTAAAAATAATTGGTTGGTATGACAATGAGACCGGCTACAGCAGCAGAGTTATTGATTTAATATATTTAATACAAACTAAATCTTATTTAGATACATAAATTGAAATCTATAAAACATTGTTATTATTTGTGCCTTTACGTTTTTTTATTCGTAGGCCAAATGGCTTTATCTCAAGAAAATGAAAACTTACGAGATGAAGTAGAAATGCACTTTATAGCTTCAAGAAATTACAAAAATCAGGATAAAATAGTTCTAGCTTTAGGTTCCCTTGAAAAAGCCTTGAAAGGTGCTGAAAAAACCGAGGATATTAAACTTATTATAGACTGTTACAACGAATTTTCACTTTTATATTACCATCTTAATAAACTAGACCAATCTGTTTTATACTGGGATAAAGCTGATAATTTATTAAATGAAATGCAATACCCTTATGGGCAAGCTGTACATAAATTTATCGATGCCCTATACCTTTACGAACAACAAAAATATTACCAGGCTAATTATGAGTTAGATAAAGCCGATCAAATGACCAATGTTAGAAATTTAACCCTTCATATTCTTCTAGCAAAAGCATTTATTTATTTAGAACTTCCAAAATATGAAGAAGCACTAAAAAACTTCAACTCTTTAATTGTAAATAGTGATGACATTGAAAAAGATTACATTGCTGCTAGAGCCTATGTAGGCTTGACAATTCTAAAACTAAAAACAGGAGAACCAGAAAATAGCTTAAAATATGCTGAGGCGGGATTAAGTCTGGCTAAAAAGAATAATTTTTATAATGAAATTTTAGAGTTAAACAGCCTTTTGGTCGAAGCCAATGAGGTCTTAGGAGACTATGAAAACTCTTTACGCTATAGTAAAAACATCATTGGCATCAAAGATTCTGTTTACAATGTAGCCAAAATAAATACGGAGGCAGAAACCGCTGATAAAATCTATTTGAATTTACAGATTGCCGAAAACAACCTTAAAGACAAACAAATTGAAGATTTAAAAGCTTCAGGAAGCAGAAGTGCCATTACAGCAATTTTAACTTCGGCTTTTTTAACCATTATCTCTTTATTAGCTATTTCACTCTACAGAAACAACCATATAAAGGTTAAGACGAATGACTTATTACAAACAAAAAACACCGAATTAGAAGCCTCCCGAGATGCCGCGGTGAAGGCCATGGAAACAAAAACTAATTTCCTATCTACCGTAAGTCACGAACTTAGAACGCCACTCTATGCCGTCACTGGATTAACCCATCTTTTGTTGGAGGAAAACCCCAGTGAGAGTCAGAAAGAACATTTAAAAGCCTTAAAGTTTTCCGGTGACTATTTACTGAGCTTTATCAATGATATTTTACAATTAAATAAAATTGATGCCGATAAATTAGAACCTGTAAACACAGAATTTAATCTTAAAAAAGTACTTACAGAAGTGATTAGTTCGCTACAGCAAAGTGCTAAAGAAAATAAGACAAAAATTGTGTTGGAGTATGATGAGAATATTCCAAAAAATCTATTAAGCGACTCCATGAAGCTTTCCCAAATTCTTATTAATTTAGTGGGTAATGGCTTAAAATTCACCAAAGGAGGAGAGGTTACTGTTATTGCCAAGCTCCTAAACAGAATAGAGGACACCGCAACTTTATATTTTGAGATTAAAGACAATGGTATTGGGATTGATAAGGACCAAGTGACCAATATTTTTGAAAGTTTTGAACAAGGGTCTATCCAAATTAACAGGGAGTACGGAGGTACTGGTCTGGGCTTAACTATCGTAAAAAGTTTACTCGGCTTATTCAATAGTAAAATTCACTTAAGAAGTGAACTTGGAAAAGGAAGTTCTTTCTATTTTGAAATTGAAATGGGTTGTAAAAATACGGTTATCGATGATATACCCTTTGAAATTTATCAAGAAGATTTTGAATTCACAGGACTTCATTTGCTAATTGTAGAAGACAACAAAATAAATCAAGTCATTACCAAAAAAATGTTACTTAAAAAAGATATGACTTGTGATATCGCTAGCAATGGAACGGATGCTGTAGAAATGGCCTATCAAAACAGGTATGACTGTATCTTGATGGACATTCATATGCCAGGTATTAGTGGCGAAGAGGCAACTATACTGATTAGAAAATTTAATAAGAAGATTCCAATTATTGCACTTACAGCAATTTCTTTAGACGATAGTTTAGAAAGCTTTTATGCCGCAGGATGCAATGATGTAGTGACAAAACCTTTTAAACCAGAAGTATTCTATCAAAAAATTGGCGAGAATATTTTTACTACAAAGCATCCACTTACTTAAAGTATTTCGTTGAGCGCACTTGCTATTAATTGTTTGCCATTTCCTTTAAACTCATGCGCAATAGCTATATAATATAGTTCATTAACCTTCCCTTTTAAACGCACATAATCCTTTTCTGTGGTTACAATAAAATCTTTGGTATTGAACAGTGCAATTTCTTCTTTAGAAAAAAAATGATGGTCTCTATACCTTAAATGTAAAACTTCTATTCCGTATTGCGTTAAAAATGTTACTAAAGGTTCGGGGTTAGCAATTCCGGTAACGAGGGTAATTTTTTTATTTTTTAATGCTTCTAAAGACAATGACCTCTGTTCGTTTAAAATAGTAGTAGCATATTTTAAATAGCTAAACAATACCTTTTGATGCTTTAAAGGTGCTAATTTTCGAGTGATTTGCTGCTGTTTTGCTTCTGAAATAAGTTCAGGGCATTTAGTGACGATAATGAGGTCTGCTCGTTTAGCTTCTTTTTTACCATCCCTTAAATGACCCGTGGGCAAGTACCAATCATCCACATAAAGGCCATCATAAGCGGTTAAAAGTATCGCAAATTTTGGACTTACTTTACGATGTTGAAAAGCATCATCTAACAAAATTACATCTGGCGAAATTGTTGATTCTAAAATTGAAATTCCATTTTTCCTATCCGCGTCAACAGCTACCGGAATAGCTGGAAACTTCGAATAGATTTGAAAAGGTTCATCTCCTAATAGTTCCACAGCACTAGCCTCGGTAGCCATCTGGAAACCAGCCGATTTTCTACCGTACCCACGACTTAAAACTGCCACGCTTTTCTCTGGACTTAAAAGTCGTATTAAAAACTCAATCATAGGTGTTTTTCCTGTTCCCCCTACACTTAAATTACCCACACAAATAGTGGGTGTTTTAAAGCTTTTACCCTTAAAAACATCAATATCAAATAAAAAATTTCGAAGATATACGACTAAGGCATATACTAACGAAACAGGAAAAAGGAATATTCTTATGACGCGCATCGATAACGAAAATATAATATTTTATCTTTGAAAAATAGATAAACCTTTAAAATGATTGTAAAAGATATTACAAACCTGTTAGAAGAATTAGCACCACTTGCCTATGCGGAAGATTTTGATAATGTAGGCTTATTGGTCGGCGATGACCAAGCTCAAGTTTCTGGTGTATTAGTGACCCTCGATACATTAGAAAACGTAGTGGACGAAGCGATTGCCAAAAATTGTAATTTAATTGTCAGTTTTCATCCCATTATTTTCGATGGATTAAAAAAAATTACAGGGGCTAATTATGTACAACGTGTGGTCTTAAAGGCACTACAAAATAATATTTCGATTTACAGTATGCACACGGCATTAGACAATTCGAGATACGGAGTCAATGCTAAAATTGGTGAAGTATTAGGCCTTACAAATACCAAAATTTTAATTCCACAAAAAGGAACAATAAAAAAGCTCAGCACCTATGTTCCAAAAGCCGCTGCTGAAAAATTAAAAGAAGCCTTATTCGCTGCTGGAGCAGGAAATATTGGTCAGTACAGTCATTGTAGTTTTAGCGTTGAAGGTACTGGGTCGTTTAAAGCGGGAGAAAATGCGAACCCAACCCTAGGAGAAATAGGGAAAATACATTTTGAGGAAGAATGTCAAATTCATATGACGTTTGAAAAAGCTTTTGAGCGTCAAATTATAAAAGCCTTACACGATCATCATCCGTACGAAGAAGTAGCTTACGAAGTGCACACTTTAGAAAATTACAACCAAAATATTGGCATCGGATTAATTGGTTCTTTAGAAAAAGAGATGAATGAGGCTACATTTTTAGCCTTTGTCAAAGAAAAAATGAATGCTTCGTGTATTCGTCATTCAAAATTTTTGAATAAACCCATAAAAAAAGTGGCTGTTTTAGGGGGTAGTGGTTCCTTTGCTATACATGCTGCAAAGGCTGCTAATGCTGATATTTTCATTACTGCCGATTTAAAATACCATCAATTTTATGAAGCCGAAGATCGCATGATTATCGCTGATATTGGACACTATGAAACTGAGCAGTTTACAAAAAATTTATTAGTTGACTATCTTACAAAAAAAATCCCTAATTTTGCAGTCCGTTTATCGGAAAGTAAAACAAATCCTATCCAATATTTTTAATATATGGCAACAAAAACAGAAACAACGGTAGAACAGAAGTTGAGAGCATTGTATGACTTGCAATTGATCGATTCTAGAGTTGATGAAATACGCAACGTTAGAGGAGAATTACCTTTAGAAGTTGAAGATTTAGAAGATGAAGTTTTAGGTCTTAAAACTAGAATGGAAAAACTAAAGTCGGACGTTGAGACAATCAATTATGAGATTACTGGCAAAAAGAACATGATTGACGATGCTAAAACCTTAATGAAAAAATACACCGAACAACAAAAAAATGTTCGGAATAGTAGAGAATTCAATTCTATCACTAAGGAAGTTGAATTTCAGGAATTAGAAATTCAATTGGCCGAAAAAAACATCAAAGAATTTAAAGCGCAAATAGATCAAAAGAAAGCTGTAATGGCAGAGACTAAAGAGCGCCACGGAGAACGCGAAACGCATTTAAAGCATAAAAAAAGCGAATTGAATGCTATCCTTGCTGAAACAGAAAAGGAAGAAAAAGCATTAATTGCTAAATCTGCTGAATACAAAAATCAAATCGATGAGCGTTTGGTTGCTGCTTACGATCGTATTCGTGTGAATGTTAAGAATGGCTTAGCCGTTGTTGCTATCGAAAGAGGTGCTTCTGGGGGATCGTTCTTTACAATTCCACCACAAGTACAGGTAGAAATTGCATCTCGTAAAAAAATTATCACTGACGAACACAGTGGCCGTATTTTAGTTGATCCTGTTTTAGCAGAAGAGCAACATGAAAAAATGCAAAAGCTTTTTTCTAAATTATAAGCCATTTATAAGGTATAAATATAAAAAAACCCAAGCAAAGCTTGGGTTTTTTGTTGTTTTGTATGCAACCAAAAAAAATGGTATTTTACGATTAAAAAAAATGAAGAAAATAGAAAATTACGTTTTGGTCCTTTGTTGTTTCATTTGTTCTAATTACGCTATGACTCAAGATATATCTGATTTTGAATGGAAAAATAGAGTTTTAATCCTTGTCGCCAAGGATTTAAATAATGAAGGTCTAAAAACCCAACTAGAAGCTTTTAAAGGCTTTTCAGATGATTTTGAGGCGAGAGATTTGATCTTATTTATTAGCACCCCACAAGGTACTTATACTTCTCAAAAAACCTCAGTTGATCTCAAGGGTATAGATACCTTCCAAAAAAATAATTTCAAAGGCATTATTTTATTGGGCAAAGACGGTGGTATAAAGTTAAAAGAGCCCTTTACAGTAACAGCAAAAACAATTTTAAATGTAATTGACGCTATGCCCATGCGTCAGCGCGAAAAAAAATCACAGCAGTAAATAAGTTTACAACAAGCTTAGCATTAAATTTTCAACTTCTATACCATCCCATATTTCTTCAATATTGGGTAGTTTCATCACGTGTTGCATGATTGCCTCTTGAGCATCACCTTCAGCTAAAGCTTCTGCATAAGGGCGATTAGAAAAAGTAACTCTAGAATATACAGGAATCCATTTTTCGGGATGTTTAGCGGCGAAGTGTTTCTCAATCTTTTTTTGTACTAAAAACATGGGATCCGCAGTTTTACTACTCATTTCCATGAAATTCCGGTAACTTAACTCTGCGATAGCATCTGCATTTGGTTTACGCTCTTTTTCAAATTCCTGAAAAATGGTCTCCCAATCGTCTCCATGTTTTTTAATGATAGCGTTAAGTGCATAAATATCTTCAAAACCAGCATTCATCCCTTGGCCGTAAAAAGGCACAATAGCATGAGCTGAATCGCCCACCAAGGCCACCTTATCCCAATAGGTCCAAGGAAAACACTTCATGGTAACCATCGCACTCGTGGGATTTTTATAAAAATCTTCCGTCAGGTTTTCTATGTCGTGCATTACATTTGGAAAGTAGGTCTTAAAAAAGGCCTTAGCATCTTCTTTTGTTTGGATACTTTCAAAAGAAACTTCGCCTTCAAAAGGCATAAATAGGGTACATGTAAAGCTCCCATCAAGATTTGGCATCGCTATGAGCATAAATTTTCCTCTAGGCCAAATATGAAACGAATTTTTATCTAATTTAAAAGAGCCATCTTCATTTGGTGCTATCGTCAGCTCTTTATAACCAACATCTATAAAGTCTTGCGAATAATCAAACCTACTCCTTCTTTGCATCTTATGACGAACCCTTGAAAAAGCACCATCACAACCAAAAATTAAATCGTATTGATATTCTTGCCACTCCCCTTTTTCGGTTTCCCCTGTAAATAACTTT